>JADJXO010000001.1:1085000-1257279 GCA_016715825.1 Nitrospira sp.
ACGATCATGGTCTCGCGCGTAGTGATTACCGGTCTCGGAGTGGTGTCTCCTATTGGAATCGGGGTCAGTGAATTTTGGAAGTCGGCTCTTGCCGGGCGATCGGGAATTACGGCGATCCCGTCACTTGGGTGGTTTCCGATGTCCGGATATCGCTCACAGGTGGCCGGCCAAGTCCACAACTTCGCGCCGGAGCAATATCTCACTCCCACACAAGCCAGTCGCGTAGATCGCTACGCGCAATTTTCCTTAGTTGCGACCAAAGAGGCGCTCACCGATGCCGATCTCAACATGGCCAAAGAAGCTCCTCATCGAGTCGGTGTGATTGTTGGAGCTGGGATGGGCGGCATGGTGATGGGAGAACGAGAGATCACCCAACTCTTTGAGACCCAGCGACCGCATCGCGTACACCCCAATTTCATTCCGACCATCACATTGAACTCTGCCTCCGGTATTGTTGCCATGGCCCACGGTGCAAAGGGACCGAATCTCACCATCTCGACGGCGTGCTCTTCGAGCGCTCATGCTCTTGGCCAAGCCTTACACTGTATTCGCACCGGCCAGGCCGATGTGGTCATTGCAGTCGGAGCTGATGCCAGCATCACGCCATTGGTCTTTGCCGGCTTCTGCTCCTTGCGTGCGCTCTCGAGTGAATTCAACAATGCTCCCGAGCGAGCCTCACGGCCCTTCGATCGACGCCGTGACGGCTTCGTGATGGGGGAAGGATCGGCTGCCTTGATTGTCGAGTCTTGGGCGCATGCCAAGAAGCGGAAGGCGAGAGTCTATGCTGAGCTGGCAGGATATGCAGCGACTAGCGAAGCCTATCATATGGTGATCCCGCAGGAAGATGGCCAGGAAATTTGCACGACGATGAAAATCGGTCTGAAGTCGGCCGGCATCAGCGCAGATCAGGTGGACTATATTAATGCGCACGCAACCTCCACCACGATCGGCGATGCTGTTGAGACCAAGGCCATTAGAGCAATGTTTAAGAGTCGCGCAGATAAGATTGCCGTCAATGCCACCAAGTCGCTTGTTGGTCACACCTTAGGTGCGGCTGGAGCGATCGGAGCAGTGGCAACGACCCTTTCCATTCATTCTGGACAAATTCACCCGACCGCCAACTATGAGGAACCTGATCCGGACTGCCAATTGGCCGGGATTCGGCAGGCTGTCCAGGAACGAAAGATCCGCTATGCGCTTTTGAACGCATTCGGGTTCGGCAGCAACAATGCCACCGTCGTCTTTAAGAAATTCGTCGCCTAGGAACCCATTGAACGATATTGAGGCCTCTCACACCAGTTCAGCTGAGAAGAGCCTCATGCCACTGAAGGAGCACTCATAATGACTGAACGGATCGACCCCCAGATCACTGAAAAGATCGTGCATGCGCTGGCCAGCTATCTCAAACGAGACCCTGCGTCGATTACCGAGGCTCATCATTTACGGGATGATCTTGGTCTTGATTCAGTGGCCGTCATCGAACTACTCTTCGAGATTGAAGAGCGGTTTAAACTTCAGATTCCGGACCAGGACCTTCCGGGACTGAGTACCGTGGGATCTGTGGCCGCGTACGTCCAGCTACGTCTCGCCGAATCTTCCGATACTTCTAAGGCTAAATCTCCCAAGCCGGCGACAGCCTCCACGAAGTCGGGATCGAAAAAATCGGCCCCATCCCGATCGACATCGGGAAAATCCGCTGCAACAAAAAAATCGGCTTCCTCCAAATCAGCACCTGTGAAACGCACCTCCCTCTCGGTGAAGAAACCCAAAGCCATGTCGTCTACCGCTTCAAAAACAAAGAAAAAGGTTGGAGCCCGATGAGCGCCCCTCAGCTACCTACGCCAATCACACTGGCGCAGATCCATCAGGTTGTCGGCGGTACGATCCATGGAAACGACCAGACACAGATCTTCGGCCTCACGAGCGTGGGTCATGCCAACCCGCAAGCCCTCTCATTTGTGACGAACGAGAAAATGGCTAAGGCAGCATCCAATCTGGCAGTTGCGGCGCTGTTGGTTCATCGACATCAGCCGGATCTCCCAGTCCCGCAAATCGTCGTTGACAATCCAATGCTGGCCTTTGCACAGGTTGCACAAAACTTCTTTGTTCGTACCCCGGCTCCTCGAGGCATTGCCGAACAGGTCACCCAGGGTTCCGATGTACGGATAGGAACCGATCCTTCTATCTGGCCGTTCGTCACGCTCGGCGATCGGGTCACCCTCGGCGATCGGGTCACCCTCTACCCAGGAGTCTTCCTGGGATCCGATGTCACAATTGGAGACGACTGTACCCTCTATCCCAATGTCGTGGTGCGCGAAGGCTGTTCACTCGGTGCGCGAGTGATCATCCACAGCGGAACCGTCATCGGAGCGGACGGATTTGGGTATGTGCAGCATCACGGTCAGCATCACAAAATCCCCCAACTCGGAGGCGTGACTATTGAGGACGACGTTGAGCTGGGCGCCAACGTTACGATTGACCGGGCGACATTCGGACTGACTCTGGTCAAGCGGGGCACGAAAGTGGACAATCTGGTTCAAATCGCCCACAACGTGACTGTGGGAGAGCACTGCATTCTTGTGGCACAAGTCGGAATTGCCGGCAGTACGACGATCGGCCGTCATGTCATGATCGGTGGCCAAGCCGGTCTTTCCGACCATCTGACCATCGGAGATCAAGTGCTGATTGCCGCGAAATCAGGGGTCAATCGAAGCGTTGAATCCAATCAGATCGTCGGCGGCATTCCTGCGATGCCGAGAGAAAAAGCTCTCAAGGTACAAGGAGCCATTTTCCAACTGCCTGAGTTGAAACAACTCGTGAGAAATTTGGAAGAGCGTGTGGCAACGCTCGAAGCACGCGTGCAAAAAGCGCCACGACGACCTGCTCAACCGAGGGGAACCCGTTCCAAAAAGAGATAAGGTCTCAGGTCTTCCCTTTCGGTGCGGTGATCACCTTCCGCCATAAGAACAGTCTTGCCCAATAATATCCGGCCCAGGGTAGGAACATCGCGGGAACGCTGTGCACCCGTCCATAGGCGAAGGCGGCAATGGAGCTCCCCATCAGGAGAGTGACGCCTGCAATATACGCGAACGGAACCATCTGTCGACCCGGATGGTCAAAATCAGCAGGCTCTGATCTCTTTTTGAGCCTGCCTTTCATTCTCTCCAACCGCTGTCGCATTCTCGCCGCCAAAACTTCCGGGAATTCACGAAACAGATACCGCTGGTACACCGTATGTCCCGCACCCAATCCAATCCCTGACAGGAATAAACCGGAACTCTGAGAAAACGTATCCCACGTATAGGTGTCGGTCGCAAACCATTGGTAGATGAGTCCTCCGACTCCGCCGACCAAACAGACGAGACCGAGAAAACCAGAGGGCATCAGTATGTGCATCTTCACATACTCCAGCGCCTGCTGTGTGGTGTGTTGTGGCTGATTGACGTTAATAAGTTTTGGCACGATACTCCCTTCCTCTTCACTCAGGACAGTGGCTGGTTGCCACCGCATTATACCGACCTCGTTTGCTCCAGCAAAGTGGAGAACCAGGCCTTTTGTGAATTGGCTCAGAGTTCATGCGTGTACGGCAAGCAGGAGCATGATCGCCATTACGGCGGGGGACCTCGGAGAAGGATCTTGGTGATGAGGTTCACTCGAAGAGCCGAGCCTGCTGAGCGGGTGACTTCCTTACACACTAGAAACGGTGTCTTAATCTAGAGGATCAGGCGGTTGCTGGGCAGGCGCACCGGAGGTGGTGATGCCGGTTCAAGATTCCTTGATGACGGTCCGGCGACGTGTCACCGCTCCTTGCATCGTCAACGCGATGGCATCAAGGCTTTCGAGAAGAGCCGTGAACTGATCGGAAACCATTGTGGATGGTACAGGACTCTGAATCTCCTGTCCGAGAGGATGAAATGCGACACGCCCGACGGCGGGTGGATTCAATGTCTCCGCTACCGAAATCAGAGGAATGAGGCTGAGGTCGAGCAAACGTCCCTCCGCGCCCTCCTTCCCCTGCTCATCATCAACCCTCACGACTGGACGAAGCGGATAGCGGCTATTCACCTTGGCGACGATGCCGACATCACCGGTCGTTAATCGGACCATCGTCCCAAGCGGGTACACCGACAATTGCTCGACCAGCGCCTTGAGGATCTCGCGCGGAAACGTCATTCGTTCAGTGACCAAAAGCTCTTTCACGGCTTCATGAGGGAGGAAGCGACGTCGATAGGGGCGCTCGCTGACTAAAGCATCGAATACGTCCACCACTCCACAGATCTGAGCCATTTCACTGATCTCTCGACCCTGAAGTCGCTTGGGATATCCTTGCCCGTTAAACCGTTCATGAATTTGACCTATCACTCGTGCCAGCCAGTGATAGTCAGAACCGCATCGTTCGATCACTCGAGAGCCGAAGTCGGGATGTTGCTCGATCACGGCCCGTTCTTCCTGAGTCAATCGGCCGTTCTTGGTGATCAACGTTTGTGGTACTGCAAACAAGCCGATATCATGAACGAGCCCCGCGAATGCCAATCGCTGCAGCTCTTCACCGTAGTACCCAAGTCCTATCCCGACCTTGGTTCCCAAGATAGCCACATTGATCAGGTTCGTCATTAACGGTGTTCCCGAACGTCCGGACAAGGCCTCGACAACCAATTCATCATCCCGTTGTAGCGATACAACCAGATCGGCTGCAAGCCGCTCAAGCGAGGATAAGGCAAACGAACGACCACCTTGCACGGCAGTCGCCGTGTCGTTCAGAACCTGTTCTGCCTGATAATACCATTCGCTCATGTGCACGCTCCCACTCCGCTGTTCGCACGTGCACGAACCATTCGTCCTGCAACCCGTTCAACGAGCGTTCGACTTACTCGATGCACCCCTGTGACACTTCCATAGTAGAGGCACAAATCACACAATGAGTTAATTAACCGGCAGACTCCACCGGTCTGTTGAAACACTCCGGAAATCGCGGGAGACGAAAATATCGGCAACGTACAACCCACGGCAGCCAATCGAGCCACGATGTATGCTTTAGTTTCTGCACGATTGAAGCGTTCAAGATGGTGGCAGACGGCCACACGCTGCGCGAGCTGGGGAATCTGCGCAAGACGATCCCGAAGTTCTGGTTGACCGACGAGCACCAATGTGATGAGAAACCGGTCGTTCAACTGGAAATTACTGAGGAGTCGCAATTCCTCAAATAAGCGGTCATGCTCGATCGCTTGGGCTTCATCCACCACGACAACCGTGTCGATGCCCTGATGATAGTTGGCAAGCAGCTGGTCGTTTAATCGGCGGAGTTGCTCGCCTCTGGGTCCGCCTGGATCCAAGCCGAGCTGAAATAAAATCTCTCCCAGGAATTCGTTCCCAGGAATGGTCGGGTTAGAGACAAGACCGACCTCGTACTGAGTCCGGGGAAGCTTCAAAATGACCGCTCGACTGATGAGGGTCTTCCCACTTCCGATCTCGCCGGTCAACATCACGATTCCTTTACGAGCCTGAATCCCATACAGCATGCAGGCCATAGCTGCTTCATGTTTTACGGACGGCACGTAGAAGGTTGGGTCCGGCACATTTTCAAACGGACGCCGTTGGAAGCCCCAGTATGGCTCGTACGTTGACCGCTGAATACCGGGCATCTCACACGCAGCATTCTCGAACGACACCGTTTCACCTACTTGTTTTCACATCGACGACTTTGGGACGGGTCGGCACACCAGTCATCTTGGCAAAACCCCTTGTATCGCAGCACGCTCCGTTCGTCCACTCTGGCCCCATTCCTCTAGCCTGTTGACAGTTTGAACCAGACGCGAATGGACAGCCTCATATCGATGGGTGCCAACACCAATCCGTTGTTCCATCACAAGTGTCAGGAAGCTGTGAAGCCCCATGAAAAACGTCATGGCATGAGATGCGTTGGCCTGCTGAGCTGCCGACCACAGTTGTGCAACACGCTCCACGGCATTCTGCAGTTGTGCCGGCGCTGCCCCCCCGTTTTGGAGTGCCTGAAACACGGTAGAAAGATGGAGGACGTCTTGACGGACAAGGTCCAGAAAACCCCGCTCCGCTTCTTCTAACCGGTCGAGAAACTCTTGGATCGAGGCAAGGTTACACTGTTCCATCCCACGATTCATAAGCCCCTCAGTCTGAGCCATTACAGTCTGGACTAAATTACGGGAGGAGGTCCCTGGGGCCAAACTTTGCTCAGGAATGGCACGGAGGCGGACTAAGAGTTCTTGTGTGCTAATCACCGCCGGAGCATTCTCGACCGTGGTTGGGTCGACCTCGGTCTCAAAAGTGACACCGGTCGCCCGCGTCAGCGCTCCATGAATATGTCCTAATTGCTTACAGAGTGCGAGGAAATCATCCGCCGAGATCGATACACCCGGTTCTTGAACCGCTTCAACAAAGGGAAGGGCTGAAAAACTCGCCCGTTCAACATCACTCAAGTAAATGGTCGCTGCAGATCCACCGAGATTGGTGATGCCGACCTTAATGGTCTGGGCCAAGGAGCGATGACGCTCGGCAGGGGGGGCCTGTTGAAGCTCATCGAGAGCCACATGAATCTGCTGAAGCCATTCCTGTGCTTCTTGAACGAACAGTTCGATCAGTTCTTTCTGGAACGCATCTTCAGTTTCAACAGACATTGTTTTCGGCCAACCATGAGAGCCATAGCCATCGCACGGGGCGGAGGAGTGACATCAGGGCTGTCCTTTTCCACTTCCAAGCTGAGAGGCCAACCCTGCAATTTCACCCAGCTTGCGGGCCATCTCTTCGAACCGTTTAGTCGCATGTTCAGCCGCCTGCTCAGTTTCCTCGACCCGTCGGGAAAGGACTTCGTTCCGCTCACGTTCAGCCACTAGAAGCCCTTCCAACTCCTGGACTTTTGTCTCTGTCTTCTGCACCTCCTGCAGCCGGTCTACAGTTTCGGTGAGTTTTTGCTGT
Organism: Nitrospira sp.; assembly: GCA_016715825.1. NCBI lineage: Bacteria > Pseudomonadati > Nitrospirota > Nitrospiria > Nitrospirales > Nitrospiraceae > Nitrospira > Nitrospira sp. Next base: position 1,091,949 of record JADJXO010000001.1, read on the forward strand.
TCAGCCGTGAGTTCGGTTTCAAGCGTCTGGACTCTCTGTTGGAGTTCAGCCACTTGCTTTTGCTCAGCGATGAGTCGAACTTCTGCATCTTGAGCCTTTGATGAGGACTTTTCCAATTCAGCAAGCTGTTGAACCAGCTGCTCTGCCGCTGCTCGCTCTGCGTTCAGCGCAGATTCCAATTCTGTAAGGCGTTCTGACGTCTTCCGCGCACCCAGAGCCTCCTCTCTGAGCGTCCCTACCTGTGTCTCCTCTGCCTTGAGGGCAGCTTCCAACTCAGGAATTCTTGATGCCAGAGGCTCGAGCGTTGCGAGTTTCGCTTCAAGATCACTAGCACGCTGACGCTCCCTGGCCAACTGCGCCTCGAATTCCTTGGCTCTCCTTAGCTGCGCGGCAGCTTCTGACAGCTGTTTTGTCAAATCTTCCGATCGCGTTCGTTCTGCCCGAAGTTGCTCCTCCATCTCCTTGAGCTTGCTGACGTCCTGATGCGCGCTCGCTTGCTCACGATTCGCAATCGAAGGAACTCGTTCGACAGCCGCTGTCGGTTGATCTGATACGGCTCGGCTCGCTGAAGTCGACTCTGGTGGGGTTTCCTGTCGTTTTGCCATCAACTCGAGTACACGATCTTTCAACGATGTGCCCTGGAACGGTTTTTTTAGTACCCCATCTGCTCGACAGGACTCAGCCTGTTTGGTCACTTCATCATTGACGATGCCGGAGATCAGGAGCACGGGCGTCGTTGCGAGGGTGGGGTTCCCTCTGACAAACGCACAGACTTCATAGCCACTCTTATCAGGCATGATCACGTCGGAAACGACCACATCCGGTCGCTCTTTTGTGAGATAGGCCAAGGCTTCTTCGCCGTTTGCCGCGAGCGTGACCCCGAGTCCAGCCTCGGTTAACAGTCGTTCAGCGACTTTTCGAACTGCGATACTGTCATCGGCTATAAGAATCTTTGGCATACCTGCACCTTTCATCCTTCTCCATCTCTGAGGAATGGCTACATACTCGATCCGAGTTGTGCGATTGCCAGAATTGGGATCTCATCGAGTCCACTGGCATAACTTCCTTCTGCCGGCACATCTTTGGGTCGATAGGCCTGGACCGCCGTTGATTCGATCGTCTGAAGGACCGGCATCTCTTCATCGATGCATATCACCATATCTCCCAATGGATGCTTTATCCTGAGACACAAGGGATTGTTTCCCTGCACACAAAGACGTAGAGCCGAGGCCAGATCGAATACTGGAAGAACGGCCTGATCTTGACGAACAACCGCCGTGATAAACGGGGTACGACCACCAACTGGGATGGAAACTCTCCATTCTGAAATGCCACTGACTTCCGATGTCTTCACTGCCAATCGCCTACCACCAACTGAAAAGACTAAGAGCATCCACGATGACGGTGTGGCATGTTTCTGCCGATTTCCTCCCATCCTCAGCATGCTGGCCTCTCACCCGCAGCACAGTCCCGAACATCCATACAGGACAGCGCGGTTCTCTGAACATGCGTCACATCGGACCCGACGTGTTCCCCAAGAACCCATGTTGGGTTGAGGATGAGTGCAATGCTTTGTTCAAACAGAATCATGCCTCGATACCACTGTCGTTCTACGCTGCTGAATTGAGTCGGCAGAGGCAGGATTTGCGATGGTTGAACCTCCAATTGCCCATGAATATGACTGACACGAATAGTACAGTGGCTCCCTTGATCAGTAAGTATCACAACAGGTGTCTCTGGACGTATGGGAACATCGGTAAGATTCAACTGCATGATAAGATCAACCGTTCTGTCGACTACTTCTCGGATCCCTGGCTTTTCACTACATTCCAATTCTTGAACGGTCAGCAGCTCTCTTATCGATCCAGCCTCAAATGCCAGATACCTCCTGCCAATCGTGACAATGATGAAGTGCAGTAGCGATGCCGATGCCCCCTGTTCCTGGATGCTCATGTCAGCACTCTCATTACCATTGTCTGCAACTACCCACGTTCCGTCAATTAATACGAATATTTCCGCAAGGTTACCTTCGGGGAACAGACGTCTGTCCTACCCATCGCTCAACTTCTCGTAGCAACACGTGCTCTTCTACAGGTTTGGCAATGTACGCATTCGCGCCGATAGAAAGGGCCATTTGCCGGTGCTTGTCCCCAGCGCGCGTTGTCATCACCACGATGGGGGTCTGCTTTGTTTCAGGACGGCTCCTGAGTGCTTGGATAACTTCAAACCCGTTTAGCTTTGGCATCTCGAGATCGGTGAGTATCATTCGATACGATGTCGCTGACGCTTTCCGTAGTCCATCTTCCCCGTCCACCGCTGTGTCGATCTGATATCCCGCAGATTCCAGCATTTTCCCCACAAACTTCCGAATACTCAACGAATCATCGACCAGCAATAGACGCATATCCTGAGACTCAGGAGAACCCATTTCTTCCGAGACAACTGCGTCGTATCGATCAGCGGTCTTCGTCAAGACCGAGGGTGATCCTGAATCCTTTGCCTCTCGTGGGGCCAACCGAGCTGGATCGATGACCAAAATGACGCGCCCCTCAGGATCGATCGTCGCTCCACCGAACAATGAATGCTCAAGCGGTCTGAGCATCCCAAGAGACTTAATGACGATTTCTTGTCTCCCGAGCAGTGCATCGACGGCTAATCCTATCGGACCGGTGGCCGTCCGAACCACGACTACCGGCATAGTCCATTCGACGGGTCCGGACTCCCGCCGGAGCACGTGGAACAACGATTGAACCTCAATGGCTTCTTCTGCGATCTGTAAGAAGGTCCGCCCATCCACCTCTCGCATCGAGGACGCGGTAGGCATCGTCACTTCGTGGATATTAAGCAGAGGAATCGCATACCGCTCTGTCCCTGCGCGAACCAGCAATGCGGTCGCGATAAGCAAGGTGAGCGGAAGGGCTAAGGTGAACTTGGTCCCGAGTCCAGGCATGGACTCGACCTCGATCTGCCCGTTCATCTCCTCGATGACTCGTTTGACAACATCTAATCCGACACCCCGCCCTGCCTGGCCTCCCACTTTCTCGGCAGTCGAAAATCCAGGCAAGAAGATCAATTGGAGTGCATCCGCATCCGACATCGTTTGAAGCTGCTGGGAATGAGCCAACCCCATCCTGACGGCTTTTGCGCGAATCTTGGCTAGATCTAACCCCGCACCATCATCTTCAACCTCGATGATAATGGAGTTGCCACGATGTGCGGCATGCAAATAGACCGTGCCGACAGCCGGCTTACCCCTAGACACCCGATCGACTGCCGGCTCGATGCCATGATAGACCGCATTCCGAACGAGATGTACCAAAGGATCTACCAATCGCTCGACCACACCGGTATCCACTTCTGTCTGCTCACCCGACGTCACAAGGGACACTTCTTTGTTGGATGCACGAGCGATTTCCCTGATCGCTCGCCGGAACCTGGTAAACGGCGTCCCGATCGGAACCATCCGTGCTCGAGAAATTTCATCACGCATGAGGAACGTCAGGTGTTGCAGATGGCTCATGTCCTCATGTGCCCGTCGAATGGACCCGTCAAGCTGTGACATCGACTCACTAATATCGGCCGTGACTTCTCCGATGCGTCGGGCGAGGATGTTAAAGTCGTCGTACTTATCGAGCTCGAGACTACCAAAATCTCCAAAGGCTGGAACCGCATGCACGGGAACTGCGATCGAACTGCTGGGTGTCTCCCGATACGTAAAGGTGTGCTTCTCGGCGAACGATTGGACAGACTCCACCAAGCGTGCCTTGAACACGAGGACCTGTTGCGATAGTTGCTCCAACACCTGTAAACGTTGTTCCAATCGGCTGCGTCCGGTGACCAGTTCTCCAACAAGATTCATGAGTCGCTCTAATCGAGCGTAGCTGACACGAATTACCTCACGCTCTTCAGCAGCCTTTGCATCCTGAGGTTTCTCTTGAGCATGCGGCTCTTCTCGCTGACTACCTGAAGAATCGGTGCCCGCGGATGGATCAGCCGGGCACGGTCCCAACGTCGACTCAACGGGCAAGCCTTGATCCAACTTCTTCAGTTCCGCACGGGCTGCGCGGAACCGTTCCCGCGTCCCGATAACCCCGCCAGGATCTCTTCGCATCAGCACCCGAACGACATCGATTGTACGCAGCAACAGATCGGCGTGCCCGGGTAGCACGCTGAAACGACCGTCCCGTACCGCCCCCATGAAATCCTCAACATGATGCACAAGGTCACCTATAGATCGAAACCCTACCGTATAGGCAGATCCTTTCAAGGTATGTGCGGTGCGAAAGAGCTGATTCACCAATTCCCTGTCTTGCGGATCCTTCTCCAAGCGCAAAAGTTCCGCCTCCAACAGTTCAAGATACTCTTGGGCTTCAGGGACAAAGTAGGACATGACTTCTGGGTCTAGGTCCGGAATCAGGTAGTCGTCGGATAAGTCCGTGACGGGTAATTCGACATTGACATCCGCCTCACTGTGACCCGAACTCGAATCGGTCGTTTCCATACTCGGCGGCACAGCGTCTTGCGCAGAAGCGACGGTGGCACCCTCACATACCTGAGTCAGTTGCTGCACAAGGACTGGCACCTCTTGTTGCAGTTTCGACACCTCGGCCGAATCTTTTCGGAGAAGGCGACGGATCAGGCTGGCCGCTGCACGCATCATTTTGAGCAGCATCGAGGTAATGCACAAACGCTTCTCTCTGACTGCAATCATGCAATCTTCCATGGGGCGCGAGACATCCCCAATCACTTGGAATCCGACCGTGTACGCGGACCCTTTGAGTGTATGTGTGGCTCGAAAAAGTCGGTAGATTGACTCTGCATCACCGGGTGTGTTTTCAAGCGTGCGAAGCAACTCATCAATGGCACCCAAATACTCCTCCGCCTCGGGAATGAAATACGACAGAATCTCCTGGTCAAGTAAGGGATTCACATAGTCCGTAGTGGCGAATGACAACGTGATCGACGATTCATTTAAACGGTCCAGAGATATCAGACATTGCTCAACCAGACGGTGATCCTCGTCCTTTCCCTGGCCAATGAATGCGACAAGGGTACTCAGGGACTCTATGGTTTCCCTCATGACTGCAACGACCCTAGGCCAATCGGCAGGAAGTTGCTCGACTGCGCGCTCAAGAATCCCCTCAAGTTGTTCAGCCACGCGAGAGACCCCTTCATAGCCGTACAAAGCAGCCGCGCCACGAATCCGATGGGCAATAATGTACTGTTCCTGGAGCGTGTGAGAGGCAGGAATCGAGTCGGCGGCGATGCACAGTGCTTCCGCCAACGTCGTCAGTCCGTCTGACGTTTCTGAGACGAAGATGCGAACTAAATCGCTCCGATCGGATTCCAATCCCATCAGATTGCCTTAGGACTGAGGAAGACGTGTTTGCAGCGCCTACTCGATTAGGCCAACTTGAACTGGGCGACGGACGCCGTCAGACTTTCAGCCAGCTTAACCATATCCTCCACCGTCGCACGAGCTGAGTCCGTCGCCTTCTGTGTCGCCACGGCTCCACCGGTAAAATCTTTGATGGAACGACCCACTTGATCCGTGGACGCAGTCTGATTGACGGCAGCCGCCGCAATGCTCTGGGCAAGCTCCGCGGAACGTTCTGCAATCGTTGAAATCTCCTTAAACACGTCACCGGTACGGAGAGCTGAAGCCGACCCGGCTTCGACCGCCTGAGTTTCATGTTCCATTGCGACCACCGCGTGTTGCGTTTCACCCTGAATGACTTTTACCAGGTCGGCGATCTCTCGTGTCGCTTGCGTCGAGCTCTCTGCGAGTTTGCGCACCTGATCCGCGACAACGGCAAATCGTGCTCCGGCTTCGCCTGCTCCGGCCGCTTCGATCGCGGCATTTAACGCCAGGAGATTGGTTTGATTGGCGATGTCACGAATGGTTGAGACGATCTGCGAGATCTCCAAAGATCGGTCTCCAAGCGCTTTGACCTGTTTCGACATTCGTTGTACCGCGGATCGGATGCGCTGCATATCCTGCACAGTTTCTTGCACTGCCACTCGACCGTCTTCCGTCGCTTTCAAGACCTGACGAGCAGATTCCGACGACGCCTCAGCCGTTTCAGCCACCTGCCGCATCGAAGCCGCCAGCTGTTCGACTGCACCGAGCGTCTTCATCGACTCATCTGATTGATGCTTCGCCGTCCCCGCCATCTGTCCCGCATTCTCCCGCAACACGCCGGCTGATTGGTTTACGCGTTCGGCGGATTCTCGCACTTGCTTCATCAGCTGAGCGAATCGTTGGATCATCAGATTGAAACCATCTGCAAGATTCCCGAACATATCAGCGGTGACTTCTCCTCGCTTCGTCAAATCTCCTTTCCCCACATCAGACACGAGCACAAGAAATTGAACGAGGCGCTTTTGCATGGTATCTCGCTCTTCCTCTGTTGAGACGAGGCTGGTAATTCGGTCAAGCATCGAATTGAACGCCTTGGCCATATGGCCGACTTCATCATCACTCTCCAGCCGAGCTCGGGCTTGAAGATTACCCGCAGCGGCTTGCTGAGCAACATCGGCCACATGAACGATGTTGCGGGCAATCGTACGCGCAAGAAAATATCCGATGGCGCCGGCGAGAATCAGAGCCAACACGGCGCCAATGAAAACAATGTTGGCACGGTACGATGCCTCGGCTTGTCCGTTATCGTTCAGCTCTTTCGCTACTTCCTGGATAGTCGTCATGAGTTCTCGAACCCGCAGTGTGGCCGCCCCATATTTGTTTGCGACATCGATCGACAACGTGGACTGGGCGAGATTATGCATGCTCTCGTTCTGCTCATCGGCAAGCGAAGACCCAAAACTGTCAGCAAACGCACGCAGAACTCCTTCGGCCGCAGAGAAATACTCCCGCAATGCTTGATGAAGCTCTGCAAGATCTTTGCTTTCGTTGCGCCCGGTTGATGATTTGTGGAGTTCCGATGCCTGTAGTATTTCGAGCGGAGCAAGGGTTTGGCGCTTCAGTTCTGCTAGTGGGACTAGCGCCTCTTCAAAATTGCTCCTATTTGTTTGCCTTCCCACATTCAAGAGGGCGCTATGATAGAGCCCAAGAGTGGTACTACTAATCCCAACGTTCGAAAGTGCCAGCGTTGATCCGTTGTAAATGGATTGCAACTCGCCTTTCAGCTTGTGAAGCCCCATCAAACCCACCAACCCCACAGAAACCATGATGACACTCACGGCAGCAAATCCGAGGATCAACTTTGGCAAGGTCTTGAGGTTTTGAAACCATGATGTCGTGGGCTTCACCGTCGCCTTGCTAGACCTTGGCATAACATCCTTCCTCCTCAACACGCTCGACCGCTCCTCGGTGTATGGGGATCCGCGTCTTCATCTATGGGATCTCAGAAGTGCCTGGTTCCATGACGGCATCTTCAACGGACGCCACCAGCGAGGGAATTGCCAGCATCCCACTCACACGATTCTCCACTCTGACCAGACCTGATAGAAAACGATGTCCGCCTTTGATATTAGCTGAATCACTTAGCATGTCCTCGGTCACAAGCTCCCGGATCTCAGGGACATCATCGATCAGGAGACCGACCTGATGCGCATCATGACGTACAACGATCACATATCTCGCAGTCGTAGACAGCGAGACGCCCAAGGACTGCCGTAAATCAGCCAGTGGGACAATGGTTCCGCGCAGGTTCGCGACACCAACCAACGAGGCCGGCATTCCAGGCACCGGAGTCATTGACTCTAGCTCGAACACTTCGCGGACTTGGCGAAGATCAATCGCAAATGACTCACCTCCTAAGACAATCAGGCACACTCTGCGAAGCTCTGTTGGTTTGGCTTGCTCGAGTCCAGCATCAGACGTGAGCAGCGGTAGATCACAGGGCAAGTTCATCATCGTTTTGTCCCTGCACCACGAACTTCACCGAAGGGCAACCTTTATGGCTTGTAGAAGTTCCTCGGCTTTAAATGGCTTGACCACATGACCGTTTGCCCCCTGTTGTTGCCCCCAAAACTTGTCGCTTTCCTGTCCTTTTGACGTGCAGAGCACGATAGGAATGCCCGAAAAGCGCGCATCATTCTTCAGATCCCGACATGCCTGAAACCCGTTTCGTCCGGGCATGACGACATCCATGACGATAAGATCGGGCTGTTCTGCAAGAATCTGCTCTTCGAGTTTGTCTGTGGTCGGGCATGTCACGACTGTATGGTGAGCGGCCTTGAGGTATGACTCAATAAGCTGAAGCTCAGCCTGTGAATCATCGACCACTACTATCTTACTCATGAAACAGCTCTCCTCTCCCAAGGACCTCATCCCGTGAAAACCTATCGTGGTGAGACGGGTCTACACACATCCTGGCCATGAATGTGTCTGAAACTCGGCTTACTAGGAACTTATCGGTGAAACCTTTCTCATCTTTAGACGAATCATGACGGAGCGACAGATACTCAGGCACTACCCCTCGGCCGACTTTCTTCATTCATATGAGCAATTCTCCACAGATCACATCAGCGGCATCTTTACCATGAACCAAGCTGTTCACCGTCCTGAAGCTCTACCCCGCTCCAATCACGACAAATCTCAATCGCACCCACATACCAGGCGCTCCACAATCACCGATTCAGGCTGAATACAGGCAGTGTATCGACTTGTACACAGTTGGCAAGCAATCGGTGATTCTCGGCAGCTCGTGAGCTGCATGTCATACTGGAGACAAAGTCAAACCTAGGACGAACAATTTACTCAGGAAACGGTGACACACTTCCTATTCTGGTGGAGGACTACCGGGAGCGAAGGGTGTTGAAAAGATGAGGCATGTCTATATGATGGGCTACGTGATCAGCCCAGCGATCGAGTTCATCGTGGAAACGCGCACTGACCATCTCCGATACCGTGCTCTCAAGCGGTGGCAGTTTTTTCCTCTGGCGCACCCGATTCAACCAGTTTCGTCGAAACCCAGATTCGTCGAATACGCCATGGATGTATGTTCCCCACACAAGTCCGTCCTTCCGAATCGTGCCATCACAACGTTCTTCATGAGTCGCGAGAAGAGCGAAGCATGGAGCTTCGTTCACTCGTCGTGTCACCCCCATATGGATCTCATACCCACGGACCAGACAGACTTCTCGCATGAATGCAGCAGTTGGTCGAGCTTGGACACGGGTCGTCTGTTTAGTTCCCTTCAGAGTTGTCTCAACCTCCAAATAACCTAATCCGCGACAGACCCCGCCTTGTTCAACATGGTCAGGATCGGCAATCTTCAGGCCAAGCATTTGATATCCACCGCAGATCCCGACTAACTCTCGCTGGTTGCTTAGGTGAGTATCGAGCAGGGGGACGAACCCCTGCTCCCGTAAGTAGGAAAGGTCACTCACGGTGCTCTTGCTTCCGGGAATAATGATGATATCGGCATCGGCAACCATGGCCGGCGTATGTACATATCTTAACGCCACATCGTCTTCTCCCGAAAGGATGTTGAAATCAGTGAAGTTGCTCATATGAGGCAACAAAACAACTGCAATATTCACCCGGTCTGAGGCGAAGGGTTTTTCCTGGCCTTGAAGTTGAGCAAGGCTGTCTTCTTGATCGAGACTGAGGTCGCGCAGATACGGAAGGACCCCCAGCACTGGAATCCCTCCACGCGATTCCAGAAACTTCACTCCATCGGCAAATAGTTGGACATCGCCACGAAACTTATTAATCACGAGTCCACAGATCCTCTCCCGTTCGTGCGGTTCCAGTAAATCCAATGTCCCGAGGATTTGGGCAAAGATACCGCCTCTGTCGATATCGGCCACGAGCAGTACGTGAGCGTCGGCCACTTCAACGACAGGCCAGTTCACAAGATCCTGTCGTCTAAGATTCACCTCTGCTGCGCTCCCAGCGCCTTCGATCACAATCATCTCGTATTGACTCGCCAGTCGGCGGTAACTCTCGGTCACCGCAGACCAAAGTGTCCGCCTTCCATCAAAATAGGCCGAGGCCTCCTGTTTCCCGAATACTTGGCCATGCACCACCACTTGAGCACATCGGTCGGACTCTGGCTTAAGGAGAATGGGATTCATATCGACATGTGGCGGAATTCCGCAGGCGGCTGCTTGTAAGGCCTGGGCCCGCCCGATCTCTCCCCCTTTAGGAGTCACGAACGAATTCAGTGACATGTTCTGAGCTTTGAACGGCGCCACACGGATACCGCCACGTACGAGTAATCGGCATATTCCGGCAGCCAGGACGCTCTTCCCCACATCAGAACCCGTTCCAAGAATGGCAAGTGCCTTGGCCTTCATCGGGAATCCCTCTGCCACTGCTCAGCCTTGGCTAAGCCTTGAGATACACATTTGGCTACGGCTCTTCCGATGAGTGAACCGATAACCGTATGAGTCCCGCTGTATTGTTGATGTGGTCCCTCTCCACGCGATGCGCACGCAATGACAACCACATCCGTCCCTGTCCCAGTCGCCAAAGACTGAGTTCGGCCACTCCTTACGGCATGATCCCGTAACACACCGGTCTTGGCTTCCGTCACGACCTGTACAGCACCGACCATGGCGGCGCTTGAGAGACTCCCGTTGGTGATCACAACGAGATTAATCGTTCCTGGCCTGCTGCCTCTTTTAGATCGGGCGCATGAGACTGGCGCCTCCCCTGCGTTGACCGCATTGGTCACCCCAACCGTCGCAAAACATTCCACCCAAAGTCCCTGCGCAGTCGTCTGTGCTGTGACCAGCTGTGTCATTGGCACCGCCGTCATGAGCCCGATAGTTTCGCCACTGATCCCCAGCCGGGAAGCCAGGTCTTGCAGGTAGCGCGAAGGCGTAGGGTAGCGCTTGATGAGCTCCCCATTCGCTTCGACCTGATGATTAAGAATCTGTGATGCGAACCTCAGCCCGCCGCCATGCGAGGCCGACGACAGCACTCGCTTCCGACCACCGAGACGGATCACCAGCGTGCGTCCAATCACCTGATACGGAGTGCGGACACCTTTACGAACTCTGGTATTCATGGGGTTGTTGCCGGAGCAATCTCGACAAGGCTCGAATCAGACGAGCATTCTCACTTTGAGCACGCACCGCAAGTCGAATGGACCGAGAATTTGCCCCGGGAACGGTTGAGCAGTCCCGGATCAGCAACCCTTCACCTCTCAATTGAGTCGTGATGTCACGCGCATGGTAGCCGCGAGGCACTTCGACAAAGAAATAATTGGCATACGTGGGCATCACCGAACAACCAGGCAGAGTCGCCAGCATTCTTCCGAACCGTTCTCGTTCTCCGATCATGAATCGCACGCTCTTCCGCACATGGGCCGAGTCGCGCATGGCGGCCAGCGCCGCCACCTGGCCCATCACATTCACCGACCATGGCGGGATCAGCCGTCGGAACGCTTCAATCGCGGCAGGTTTGGCGACGGCATACCCAACCCGAAGTCCAGGTAATGCATAGAACTTGGTCAAGCTCCGCAAGACGACAAGGCGTAACCACGACGCCGCTGATGGAAGAAACGATCTATCCGGGCAATAGTCTGCAAATGCCTCATCAATGATGAGCCATACCTTACGCCGTTGAGCGATGTCTGCCAGTCGCCGAAGATCCTCGACGGCGCACGCTTGCCCCGTCGGGCTATTGGGATTGCACAGGAGGACTCCATCGATGGGATCAGAGTGTCGCTGTCGTTTCTCCACCAGCTGACAGAGATGCTCAATCGGCTGCGCATACTGCTCTCTCGCTCTTGCGTAGACAGTGGTGATACGCCCACCTGCCCGTGCCATGGACGCAGCGTATTCTGAGAACGTTGGGTGCACGATCACAAGATGACGAATCTTCAGCGCTCGAGGAAGAACATCGATCAATTCCGTAGAGCCGTTGCCGACCACAATTTCTTCGGCCTGTCGTTGCCAGTATTGTGCAAGCGCTTGACGAAGTTCCCAGCAGTCCGGATCCGGATAATGCGTAATGAGTCGGCGCGCTTGGGTGATCGCCCGCCAAACATGCGGTGATGGACCCAGCGGGTTAATACTGGCACTGAAGTCGATGAGACGGCGCACGTCGCGACCGAGCTCGCGTGAGGCCGCATACACATTCCCACCATGAATCGAAGATCCTAGACGAGGCACATGAGACCCGCAGCAAGGGTAACGCCGAATGCGCACACACCAATCATGATACGAGATGCCGCTCTGATATCGCTTGGAATGGGCGGCCGTCCATTCCTTCCGAGAAGTGGTCGATCATCGGGCACTCCTTGATACAAATTGACTCCTCCTAACTGGATTCCTAGCGAACCGGCCATGGCCGCCTCTGGTCGCCCGCTATTTGGGCTGGGATGCTTGCTCCCATCGCGCCACAGGACGTGCAACCCTGCGCTGACTCGAATAGGCCCTCTCATGACTACCGCAGCCGTTAAGATGATGAGTACAGCGGAGAGCCGAGCAGGAATCCAGTTCGCAAGGTCGTCCAGTCGTGCAGAGGCCCAGCCAAAATCAATATGGCGTTCATCCGTATGCCCAACCATTGAGTCCAGCGTGTTCACCGCCTTGTAGGCAAGCGCCAATGGGGCTCCCCCTAGAGCAAGATAAAACAATGGTGCAATAATCCCATCACTGGTACTTTCCGCAATAGTCTCGATCGTTGCTCGAGCAAGTTCCCCCTGAGACAATTGATCAGTGTCTCGCCCTACGATCATCCCCACCGCTCTTCGAGCCTCAGAAAGATCACCTCGATCCAGCTGTGTGCACACGGCATGAACATGATTCCACAAATCGCGTGCCGCGAGTGTCGTCCAGGCTAGCCCGATGGTCACGAGACTTCCGAACCACCAGGTTAGGCGATCAGCAATGGCGATCGCTTCACGGCTGAGGACAAATACAAGTATCGGGAGCGCCAGCGCCAGGACAACGCCTGCTGCACGAAGAGTGGTGGGACTGTGAGCAATCCTTCTGACATATTTGTCGCACCATCCGATCACGATGCCCATTCCGCGAACAGGATGAGGGAACCAGCGGGGGTCTCCCGCGATCGCATCGAGCGTTGCTGCCGCTAACAGTTCCCCTCCCATCATGACAGCACGAGTGCGAGGGGAGCCAAGAGAAGAAATAGAATTTCTACAATCTCATTTGTGGCGCCTAACGTATCCCCGGTAATCCCACCAAACAACGCGCGGCACATGGCGTGTACTACCATGAGAATCAGACCGCTTCCAATTAGCGTCACCGCTGTCGCCGTGACACCTACCCCGATCACCAGTGCGGCAGTCAGGACCACCGTCGATCCGATCACATGCCAGACCGACAGATGAGCTAGAAACGGGGATGCCAGCCCGCCGTCCGCTCGTGCATAGGGAGCCAGCCAAGCCAGAGCGACCATGGCGCAACGTCCAATCGCCGGCATACACACCAACACCGGAATGCGGAGCGATTGTGGAAGTGCCATCAGACCTGCATAACGAAGCATCAATGACAAGAACAGGCCGGTCGCGCCGAGCGCACCAATTCTCGGATCGCGCATGATCGACAGGCGATCAGCCACGGTTCGACCACCTGCCAGTCCGTCAAGTGTGTCGGCCAATCCATCCTGGTGCAGTCCGCGAGTGAGCGATACCAGCAGCACGATCAAACAGATATTGACGACTTCCTGCGCAAAGATGTGGCTCAACCACCTGTCCGACAGCGCCAGGATTCCGCCGAGCATGAGCCCAACCGTAGAATACCAGGCCATCGATGCAGCCAGTTCAGGCGCAGTCGGTTCATGGTGAACCTTGCTTAGCGGAATGGTCGTCAGAAAATGCCACGCAAAGATGAATGGACGAGCGACGGCTCCCATACGAGGTCACACCTTGTTCGCCACACCGGCTTCTTCGAATGTCGCCATCTCCGTGTAGACCTTGATCGCGGCACAGACCAGATCCATTCCTAAACAGGCTCCTGTCCCCTCGCCAAGGCGAAAGTCGAGGTTCAGAAGTGGGGTCAATCCTAAATGGTCCAGAATTGCACGATGTCCCGGTTCGACCGACCGATGTGCTGCGATGAGATACTCACGACACAACGGCTGAAGTCCAACTGCAATCAACGCTGCAGCACCTGCGATGAACCCATCCAGCACGACTGGAATACGGGACGCCGCTGCACCGAGTATGAGCCCCACCAGCCCGCCGATTTCCAAGCCCCCTACCTTTGCCAGGACGGCGAGTGGATACGCCGACCTCGGGCGATGGAGATCGAGCGCTCGCTCAATCACCTTCACCTTGTGCAGGCGATCGGCTTCCTCAATACCGGTCCCATGTCCGGTTACCTCTGCCACCGGCCGTCCGGTCATCACCGCTGCAATTGCGGCGCTGGGCGTCGTATTGCCGATGCCCATCTCTCCCGTACCGATCAGGCCGACACCTTCCCGTACAGCGTCCATCGCCAACTCAATCCCCACCGTGACAGCTTGTTCCGCTTGCTCGCGGGTCATCGCCGGCTCACGCGCTAAATTATGCGTGCCTCTCATGATCTTTCGATGAATCAACCCAGAGATCGATCCAAATTCATAATCAACTCCGATGTCGACCACACGGACGAGCACATCGGCATGCCGGGCAAACACATTCACACCGGCACCACCTCGGAGAAAGTTCAAGACCATTTGAGGAGTGACTTCACGTGGATAGGCACTGACCCCTTCCACGGTCACGCCATGGTCCGCGGCAAAGGTGAACACCATCCCGCGCGGAATATTAGGTTTCAGTTCCCCCGTCACAGTCACGTAAGAAGCGGCCAATTCCTCGATGCGGCCAAGGCTACCCTGTGGCTTCGTCAAACGACTTAAATGGGTCTGTGCTTTCGTACGCAGACTCAGATCCAACGGCTGTATTCGACGGCACACCTCTTCGATCAGCATAAGATTCCTTTCCTCATCTCAAACGAAGCGGTATTCCGCTGACCACCAGATAAGCCTCATCCGCCTCTTCGGCAATGCGCTGATTCACCCGTCCCGAAAGATCGCGAAAGGCTCGCGCCGATGGCTCAATCGGAACTAGTCCCAGCCCTAACTCATTACTGACGAGCACCACCCGCGCTTCTGTACCCCGCATGTGTTCCAGCAGCGTTCCCGCTCTCGCGAGAATAGCCTGTTCAGTGACACCGGTTCCCATGAGATTACTCAGCCACATTGTGACACAGTCGAAGAGTATCGTTCGATACTGTGTCCCATGCTTGGACAACCATGCCTCCACATCAAGTGGCTCTTCGACCGTTTCCCAATCCGCCGATCGTGTGGCCTGATGCCGAGCAATTCGCAACGCCATCTCTTGATCCAAACTCTGTCCTGTGGCAATGAATGCTCGTGGCCCACCCAAGCCGGCTAATCGAAGAGCGGTCTCGCTTTTCCCGGACGAGGCCCCACCGAGAACAAGTATGATATGGCCCTTTGTTTGTCGCCCCGATTGGCGCTTATTCGGTTTTCTTGGCGACATCGCGCTCCCATAGGAATTCCGGCTCACCCTGTGTCTTAGCGACCCATCGCGCCAACACAAACAATGTGTCGCTGAGCCGATTGACGAACTTGACGATCGTCGGATCAACCGGCTCCGTTTTTGAGAGCGCGACACACAACCGCTCGGCTCGACGACAGACCGTCCGGGCTTGATGGAGAAACCCTGACACTTTTCCCCCTCCCGGCAGGATGAACTCTTTGAGCGGTTCGAGATCCTTTTGGCATCGATCGATCAGCCGTTCCAAACGCAACACATCTTTCGCCGCAACTTGCGGCATATTTTTGAATGTTTGCCCAGGTGCCGTTGCCAGAATACTGCCGACATCGAAGAGTTTATTCTGCACCCAGCGTAATTCCTCTTCCAGTTGCTGGGCTTGTTTGTGATCATCAACAGACTCAGCATTCATGACTCGAACGACACCGACCACGGCGTTGAGTTCATCGATTGTCCCGTAGGCGTCGACCCGCAGACTGTCTTTCCACACCGGTTGTCCGCCGGCCAGTCTGGTTTTTCCCGTGTCCCCTGTTCTTGTGTAGACCTTGGTGATGCGCATCCCCATCCCCTCTCGTGTCATGAATCCGATTGCCCCATGACTCATCGTGAATTAACCGGCCGACTGGAATCCGACTCCGCCACCCGGCTGCTTCTAAATCGGGCTGGTCCTCAAATTTGGACACATAGCCGAGGCAGAGATAGGCGAGCACCGTCACTGATTTGGGTACGCCGATCACCCGCTTCAGCGCCTCGTGATCCAGAATACTGACCCACCCGACACCGATGCCCTCGGCCCTGGCAGCCAGCCAGAGATTTTGAACGGCGCAACAGGTGCTGTACAAGTCGGTTGCGCGGACTGTCGAACGACCGAGCACATTCGCCCCACCGCGCCGCCGGCTGCATGTGATGCATAAGTTGATCGGCGCTTCTTCAATCCCTTCCAGTCTCAAGCCCCGATACAATGCTCCCTTGGCCCCTGCATACCGAGCGGACGCTTTGGTGTTCGCCTCGACGAAGAGGTCCTTCACCGCGCGCTTCGTCGTACGATTGCGAATGACCACAAAATCCCACGGCTGCATGAATCCCACCGATCCCGCATGATGCGCCGCCGTCAGCAGCTTCATCATCACGGCATTCGGAATCGGCGTCGGCACAAAATTCCGGCGCACATCTCGCCGCTCAAATATCGCACGATAGACAGCTTCCCGCTCAGCGTCTGAAAAGCGGCCGTTGGTTTGTATCATCGCTGCACTTACTCTTTCCGCCTGCTGTCTCTTGGGACTGGCTGAGGCCCCTGCTCACCGGTTGCGATCTTTCCCAAACAATGAGAACAGAGACACTCCTTATACCGCGCCGCAATCCAATCCATCTGTGGCTCGGTAATACCGAGATTGCCACACCAGCACTGGTATCCGCCACACTCGAAGACGTGGCCGCAGCTCTCGCAGGTCTTCTGAACCGGCCCTTTCATCGATCTGCTCCCAGCATACCCCTCGCCGGTTCACCTATCCGACTAGCTGCACGACGCGCCGATTCAACCAGCGACGCTGCAATTTCTGGCTGACTGGAAAAATGCAGATGGGTATAGAGTGCCAGCACATTGCCACTCATAAGCCCATCCTGTCCCTGTGAAAGTCCTTCAGCATCGCTCAGGGTACAGGTATACGTCAGCGGCCCCTTCGGAACCAGCGCAGAATAATGAAACTCATGGCCTCGTGCCGTGGCACCAGCGTCACCAATGATACAGCCTCGTGAACATTCCACTGTTCGATATCCCAACGTGAGACCCGATTTCCGCATGACCGTTTCCGCCGGAAAGATTCCGACCATATCATGCGAGCATCCGCCGAAATCCCGGACAGACTCCGTCAGATACATGAGTCCGCCGCACTCGGCATAGATCACGCCACCTCGATCAGCAAACCGGCTGATAGCCGCTCGCATAGGAGTGTTCTTGGCCAACATGTCACCGTACAATTCTGGATACCCGCCACCGAGATACAACATCTCGACGTTCGGCAGGAACTGGTCGTTCAACGGAGAAAACGTCACCATTTCCACGCCGGCCGCCTCCAACAACTCAAGATTGTCCTGATAATAAAAACAAAATGCCTGATCCTGCGCCACACCCATTCGAATCGTACGGCCTGAACTCTTGCTTGCCGTCGAAGACACGACTTCCGACCACGTGCCGGATGAATGGGCAAGAGCTTCAATAGCATCCAGATCGACCGTATCCAATGCCGCTTTCGCCAAGCGATGATAGAATTGACCATCGCCTTGTTCCGTGGCCAGGACTAATCCGAGATGCCGATCGGGAATAGTCAGAGCGGCATCGGGACGCAAATATCCCAGGGCTGCCACATCGGTCTCTTGTTCCACCGCCGCCTTCAGCAATCGGTAATGGCCGTCGCTCCCGACCCGATTGAACAAGACCCCTACGACACGTACTGCAGGATCGAAGTGTGTATACCCCGCCACCATGGCTGCAGCAGAACGGGCCATGGCGCTTCCGTCGATGACGAGAATAACCGGTGCCTCCAACTGCTTCGCCAATTCAGCCGTGCTACCGATGTCGTTTACAAGTGAACTGCCATCGAACAGCCCCATCATACCCTCGATGATGGAGATATCCGCACCAGTTGCAGCATGAGCAAAGATCGAGCGGTTAAGATCCTTCCCAAGCATCCACCCATCGAGGTTTCGAGACTGGCGGCCGGTGGCCGCCCGATGATGACTGGGATCGATAAAATCCGGCCCGACCTTGAACGGCTGAACTCGGCATCCTCGCTCACGCAGGGCCGCCAGAATCGCTAACGTCGCGGTCGTTTTCCCGACACCGCTCGCAGTTCCGGCAATCACTAATCGTGGATACTGTTTCATACAACCTTAGAGAGGCAGATCGTAACTGATCCGCACGCCTCCGAAAATCGACCGGATGGGTGTGCCGAAAAACAGAGTCTCTTCATATTTTTCGTTGAAGATGTTGTCTAAGCGCAGATAGGCTTGCATGTACTTCGTCACATCATAGCTCGCGGACAGATTCCATACGACAAACGATGGGGTCGGATTACCATTTCCTGTATTGCCGAACTGTTCGCCGACATAACGCCCCTCTAGATTAGCTCGCAAACTTTCTATAGGCTGATAGCTGACAATGGTCGAAATTTGATGGAGTGGCCACTTGGGAAGATGTGTGTCCAAGCCACTACTGACATCCCGCGTTGCTGCGTACGTATACTGGATCTGCAGATCCAAGTTCTTCACCCATCGCCCGTCACGATAGAGCTTCAACTTGGTGCTCACTTCCACACCTTCCGCTTTGGCTAACCCCACGTTCTGTGCACAGAATCCAAACGAGCCAGGAGCCGTACACTCGGCTGGATCAAACACCGACAGAATCAGATTTCGGTAACGGGTCCAAAAATAGCCAACACTGATGCTGCCTCGATCATTAGGCAAGGCCTGTTCGATAGCCACATCGAGCGCTTGGCTCTTTTCTGGTTTCAAATTTGGATTGCCGAATCCAGGGAAAAATAGTTCATTGATCGTCGGGGCGCGAAAACCGGTAGCATAGCTGCCTCGTAGTTTCGTGCCGGTTTCCCGATGGAGATATCCTCCAGTGATACGATAGGTTGTCGCGCTTCCAAACACGTTATACTCGTCTTGTCGAATGCCCGCCGTACCAAACACTCGATCCCAAAGATTCAACTGTGCCTCTCCAAACCCGGCGTGGCTACTCACAGATTTGTTCTCGAAGACGGTCGTGTTGGTCAAGAGGTCACGATTGTCGCCCCTCTGTTCTCGGAACTGATAACCAGCTGTCAATTTAAGCGGTTTCCAGACTTGAATATTGTGCTGCCATTCAATCCGATTACTGGTGGTTCCAATTTGAGACCTGAACGGAAACCCAATGGGTCCGGTGGTTCCGGACACAAGGTTACGTTCCACTACACCGCCATTACTCACAAGATTTTCGGTGGCCCGGGACAAGGTCAGTTTGGCCGACCACCAATCGGTAATCGGCTGCGCATAGTTTCCGGCAAAGACATATTGGGTACTTCTTGATCTCGCGCCCAACACGTCAGCCGGATTTGATGCGAAGGTGGTCGGATTAAATGAAAATCCGTCGAAATTCACAATGCCATCCAGCCAACGGAAACTAAATTCCAGCCGTCCATCTTTCGGCAAGTCTGCGCCCAGTCGCACCGATCCTTGCCAGTTGTGATAGCCATCACGCTCAGCTGCACCACGCCGGTAATTGATGGCTGAAAAACCTGCCGTATCCAAACGTGTAATTGATCCTGAAAAATCAATTGGGCCTTTCTTACCAGAGAGGCTGCCACCTTCGCGAATCGTATTAAAGGACCCGTATTCGGCAAAGGCAGACACATTGGGTTTTTCTCGGCCACGCTTGGTTATGATATTAATCACGCCGCCCATCGCATCCGACCCCCAGAGCATGCTCTGACTCCCGCGCAAGATTTCAATCCGTTCGATGTTGTCGGATGTGAGGTTGGCAAAGTCATAACTTCCGTCCGTGGCGCTGTTGACGATTGCGCCATCGATCAAGACAAGCGTCTGCTGTGGTGTTCCTCCACGCATTCGTACACCGACCGTCGTTCCGATTCCTCCGCTTTGAAAAACTGCCAGTCCTGATGTCCATCGAAGCGCTTCGGCAACTGTCCTGACTTTTCGCTGTTGCATCTCTTCGCCTGTGATCACTTCCACGGCGCTGGTGACTTGTTTGGCCGGAATGGGGGTCTTGGTCGCGCTCACCACTATGTCCGGAGCCTGAAGTACCTCCGACTGGTCGGCCATCGCGACTTCCTGAGCACGTACGGGAAAGGAGAACAAGAAGCTCCACAGCAGGAGCAGAATACCGGTAGAGACAAACCACGGACGAACACGTCGCATGAAAACCTCCCTTTGACTCGAAGGGTGCTGATGTGTCCCGTCAGTTGGGTCTCCTGACTTGCGGCTCATTGCTTCTCTGCGCCTTCCCATCTTTCGCGTGAAGCAACACACAGTGGCATGTTGCACGACAGTGGCATCCAGCAGAGTCACTCCCCGCTTACAGTGGCGGCACCGTGATGGACTTGCACCATCTTCCCCGGCGCTGACGGCATGACCGAACGAATCCCTCCAGAATGATAGTTGTGCACCTGGTTGCATAAGCAAGAGAGCGGTGCGAGCTCGTCCTGCTCACCTAGCCTCACCTTGGTCTTGTGAACGTGTTGTGCAAGACACGTTCATCAAACATCCCAAAACCGCCTATTCATGCTGTGGATCAATTCCTCATGTAATCGATGAAGTAGCAAGAAGAGCGTGGAACCATTCGATCGAAATCCCAGTTGAACGTGAGCACGGCGGATTTCTTAGACGTATGAGTAAGCAGCCGCATCCCATCCTTCACGACAAGGCTCGGCGCATCCCAGAAATCCAACGTCTTTTCTGCACCGGTTCGATTACAGACGATCAACGGAAGTCCCGTTTCATACGTCCGTTGCTCCCATTCCCCGTTGGGACCATGGAGGCCAGGCCCCCACGATGCCGGTGATACCAATATCTGCGCACCTTCAAACTTCATGGCTCGAGCGATATTGCTGGTATAGGCATCGGCGCAGACGAGCACACCGACTTTGATCCCGCGACATTCGATCGGAACGGCGGTGTCTCCGGGGCTTGACCACGCTAGCGAGTCGCTCGCTACGTTGATCTTGCGATGCTTCCCGACGATCTCACCGGTTGCGTCGATGACAAACACCGTATTGTAGAGCCGGAGGCCATCTCGCTCAGGACACGAGAGAAAGACCGTTCGTTTCAACCTCTTCACCAACCTGCACACCTGTTGCATCCAAGGATCAGGCTGCGGTTCTATCCAATCGGTTCCGATGAGCTGCACAAATTGCAGCCCACAAACTGCCAGCTCCGGTGTCACGATCCACTCGGCTCCCACCGACGCTGCATGTTTGATGGCCTCAACAATCACGTATCGGTTGCGTTCCACCGTTCCAGGAACCGTCTCGATGTGCAGCAATGCGACTTTGGTAATACTCATGTCAATGGTCACCAGATACGTGACGGCCGGGAAGCGTCACTCGCGGCAATCCGGACACTGGATGTCGATCGACAAGCACTCGGCATCGATAGACCGCTTCTAACACATCTGGCTCGATCACGTCCTCCGGACAGCCAAACCGAACCACCCGTCCCTGGTCCAGAAGCATGATACGATCACAGTACTGCCCGACGAGATTCAAATCATGGGAAACGAGAACAACGGTCAGGCCTCGTTCGTCCTTCAACTGGCGCAACAGCGAGCAAATTTCGACCTGATGTTGGAGATCAAGAAACGCCGTCGGCTCGTCGAGGAGCAAGACTTGTGGAGTCTGAGCCAGGGCGCGCGCAATCAAGACCCGCTGCCGCTCCCCGCCGGAGAGATCCGTCACCACCCGATGAGCCACATGCCCGATGTCCATCGTCGCCATCGCCTGCTCCGCGATGGCGATGTCTTGACGACTTTCCCATCCCAATCCTCCGGTCCATTGTCCACGTGGCCGATGGGGAAAACGGCCCATGAGAACGGTTTCTGCGACAGTGAATGGAAACAGTTGCTGGGTATCTTGCGGCACAACGCCAACGACACAGGCGACATCCTGTTGAATCATGGAGGCCACGTCTTGACCGAACAAGCTGACACGACCCTCCTGTGGAGTCAGGACCCTCGCCAACACTTTCAGCAAGGAGGTTTTGCCCGATCCGTTCGGACCAACCACACCTAACACGTCACCGGCGTGAACCTGAAAGGAAACACCATCGAGAATCCAGCAGCCGACTTGCGATTCCCTGGCCTTGTAACGGAATCGAACGGACTGCACATCGAATGCATTGTTTGAGGTGATCGCACAGGTTGAGTCGGGCATCAGCGCAGTATCCGGTCGGCCGTGACTGGAGCCGGTCATGCCAGACGATCCTTCCGCCAGAGCAAGAGATACACGAAGAACGGTCCACCAGTCAGCGCCGTAATGATACCGACTGGAATTTCCGCCGGCGAAAGCAGGGTGCGAGCGACCGTGTCGGCACCCATAAGGAAAGTGCCGCCGACCAGAGCCGATGCCGGCAAGAGCACCCGATGGTCGGCGCCAACGACCAAACGAACGGCATGAGGAACCACCATCCCGATAAACCCGATCATCCCGCTGACGGACACCACTGCGCCTGTGACCAATGCGGACAAGATAAAAATAAACCGCTTTGATCGTTCCGTATCAACGCCGAGCACACGAGCGGAATCTTCGCCTAACGCCAAGACATTGAGGACTCGCATTTGACTGAGAAGCAGGAAGAGCCCAATGCCAAGATAGGCGGAAAGACCGAACAAATGGCCGTAGGTCGGCGCGGTGATCGCTCCCATCAGCCAAGCCGTCATTCCATAGGCACGATTCGGATCCATGATCGACGTGATGAACATGATCAAGGCCGTAAAAATGGCGTTTAAAATCACCCCTGCCAACAGCAGACTATGAATCGGCAATCGTTCATAGTCCGTCGCCATTCGATACACGACGACTAACGCCAGCAGACCTCCAGCAAATCCACAGGCCGGCAAGGCAGCGGCGGCAAGGAACGTCGTACCCACTCCCAGCAAGACCCCCACCGCAGCTCCAAGGGCAGCACCACTTGAGACACCCAACACATAGGGATCTGCTAGTGGATTCCGCAACAGCGCCTGTAAGGCCACTCCGACCGATGCCAAAGAGCAACCGACTAAAAACCCCAGCAAGACTCGCGGCAACCTCACCTGCTCCAGAATTGTTCGTGTGACATCCGTGACATCATCAGTTCCCGAGCCCATCGCGAATGTTCCAATAAACAGGCGCACAATCTCGCTGAACGCAATCGGCTGCGCGCCGAAGTGAAGTGCCAAGATCCCAACCACAATAGCCGCACCGGCCAGCCCGCCCAGCGTCGTCATCCAGCGTGACATCGTGAGGACGGCGCCTGGCAATACACCACCCGTCGCAATGCCGTCTCGACATGAGCCATCGGGCGGGATCGTAAAAAAAGAAGTCGGCCGGACTGATACACGCGGTTCTTGAGCCGGAGCCGTCATGGGTGAAGCGTACCGTCACCGGAGCCGAACACTTCTGGATGAATGGCATTAGCGAGTTGCGCAAGTCCCTCCACAATTCGAGGGCCCGGCCGGTTCAAGAGATTCGATGAGACTTCATGAAAGCGTTGGCGCTTCACTGCCGAGAGAGACTCCCAGCGCAGCCACTGCTTCTGCTCACTCCGTGGCACCGTCTCCACGTCACCGACGGGGAAAATCAAGACTTCCGGATCTTCAGCGAGCACCGCCTCCATGCTCAGTCTCGGATAGGCCACGCCGGCCTGAGCCGCGATGTTCGTCCCACCGGCAAGCCCGATCATCTGGTGAATGAAACTTCCCGGCCCCACGCTGATCAACGGCTGGCTATTCAGGACATACAGCACACGCTTGGCCGACAATGGTTCGACCTTTCGGCGAATCTCTGCAATCCGTTGCCGCATAGCCTGAGTGACTTCATTGGCCGCAGATGTTCTTTCAAACAGCTTGCCGAGGGTATGAATCTGGAGTGGAACATCCTCTATCGATTGTGCCTCAAGCACGAACAGAGGAATCTTCAGCTGCTCAAGCTTGTTCTGAAGGTCAGGACGGAGAAAATCTTTCGGCGCGAACACCAATTCCGGTCTCAGTGCCAGGACCACTTCAATACTAGGGTTCGCGTAACCTACTTTCGGTTTGGATTGCGCAGCCGGAGGATAGTCGCAGAATTCAGTCACACCGACAATCTGTTCATCCAACCCAAGGGAGAACAGCATTTCCGTAATGCTCGGTGCGAGCGAGACGACCCGTGTCGGAGCCTTGGCAAGATAGATCCGATGCCCCACATCATCGACAAACGACCGAGTCGATACATGCGCCATGAACGGCATGCCGGTCAATATTCCTCGCCGCTTCATCTCACTACACCCATCCTCACCACAGCCACCTGCTGACGAACTGGGCGTCAGCAGCGCAGCCACAAGACACAGCGCACTCACGAGCAGAAAGCGCGTCGATCGATTCCAATAAAAAATCCCCAAGGCCTGGATAGACCCTGAGGATTGCACCCGCTGCGTCATCCTCACCTGCTCCCCTGCCTCGAGGGAACAATGATCAACCTCTCCGAGCAGGTCTTCTGGCTCATGGTTCACCCTACTCCCCGAGCCTTCCCAGCATATACGTGAAGTGTATCTCGTGAAGCGTATCCCGCGTCAAACTGCACGTGCTTCACAATTCACGAACGACGCTTCACGCCCTTGCCAGTGGCCTTTGCGGGTTTCGTCCCCATTTACAGCGGCGGGACCGCGAGGGCGTTCCACCCTCTTCCCTTACTCAGGAGTCACAATGGGGAGCACAATAGGAGAGAGGAATAAAACTTGTCAAGCTCAATCAAGCACGCTCGGTTTTCTTCACGCTCAAAATTCAGAATCCCGTCCCTGGATCTATCCATACAGAATGATAGAACGCTTGTAGCGATTTGCTCCACTGTGATAGTATCCCCCTCTCAGCTGGGCGAATTCACCAAGCGCAAGGAGTATGATTGTGGCATTCATGTGTGAGATTTGTCAGAAGAAGCCGGTCTCCGGCAACAACGTCAGCCATGCCAATAATAAGACCAGGCGTGTGTTCAATCCGAACATTCAAACGGTTCGTGCCGTGATCGGACGCAGTCACAAGCGCATCAGGGTGTGCACTCGTTGTTTGCGGTCCGGATTGGTCAAGAAAGCAGTCTGACGCGTTCTCTCTCTGCAACAGTAGGATTACGGCGCTCCCCAAAGAACCCGACCTCCTCGGTCCACCAACTGAATGACCGAGGGTTCGTCTGGGGAAAGGGTGAGGGTTCGCTCACCGTCCTTGCTCCTGAGTACAAGCCCGACCTCGCCGTTCGCATCCAACCCAATCCCCGCTCGCGCGTTCCCTTGTCTATCAAGTAGTAAAAACTCCTCAGCATTCACTCCATTCGACTTCTGTGCATCAGCCAAACCTGGAAACAGGAATTGAGTACTGAGCACACCGCCCAATACACCACCTATAAATGCAGCGGCACAGAGTAGCCACATCTGTTTATGCATCACGAGTAATCCTTTCATAATAATTATCGGGGTACGAACTCCAACGAATCTTATGCGAAACAACACCGAACAGCAACGGTCTCGCTACTGATCAAAACAAGTCGTGGTTGATGTGAATCGTGATGGGTGAGATAGGCGCCTGACAATCCGCCGATATACTGGAGAAGGGGGACTTCCCTCGCCTTCAACACCTTAACAGGAGCGATTGTGCACTACCAAGGACGTTGACGAGGAGTCGCGTCAGGAGGGAGTGCCACCCAAAACGACAGCACCCAGCAGATCGATCCGGTCCTTCATTATTCTCCCCGCTACGGCTTCGTACCGATAAAGATGAATCCGTTCGTTCTCGCAGTATTGAACGCAGCACTGTAGAGTTTCCTGCTGTCAGCATCGTAAAATCCAACCCCTCGGACGGTATCGCTTCCGTTGCTGCAGGCAGTTTGTCCCCCAAATGTCATCATCACATCAAACACATTCCCACTTGCTCGTGTCGAAAACGAACCGGTGAAGGTGCATCCCGTGGTGGAAATTCCGGAAATCGCTCCTGCTACTGTCACAGCAACGTTGACAGTTTCACCCGCCGCAACCGGGCCAGAGTAGTTTCCTGCAACCACAGCGACATCGGATGGCAATTCATAATCACGATCGTAGGTAGTAGTAAACGTGTCCGGCCCACCGATCTGATAGACCGTCGTGCCACTCAGACTTTGTTTCGCCTCATACTTGCCATTCATGGTGGCGTCCAACACCGGTGCGCCTGATCGCCCCACGCTAAAATCTTTGGCATTTGAGGAAGTGAGGGTGCCATTTTGGAAACTGCTATCCCCTTGAATAAATCCCTCAATTATTGATGGATCGCCAGCTACCGAATACAGGAACCAGTATGTGGCATCATCCAGGACAACTCCGGAGACCGTACGCCCCGTACCGGTCGTACCAACCCAAAGCCCCTCTGCAGAAATTTGAGCCGG
Organism: Nitrospira sp.; assembly: GCA_016715825.1. Taxonomy (NCBI): domain Bacteria; kingdom Pseudomonadati; phylum Nitrospirota; class Nitrospiria; order Nitrospirales; family Nitrospiraceae; genus Nitrospira; species Nitrospira sp. The sequence continues at coordinate 1,118,524 of JADJXO010000001.1, forward strand.
CGTAGGTGGTGGCGACGACGAAGTATCGCCCTCGCTGCCACAGGCGGAAAGACACGTCACCAAGAACACACCGCACAGGGAATCCCTTACCGGTCGGTACAGCATGCGTGGTCTCCTCACTGAAGTAGGCCTATGTTCCACAAAAAGTAGCGCGGCATATCTACCAGTCTATTCGAGTGATACTCCATCCCTCTCAAGATGGGGACAACCATGCATAACCGTTGGTAGGGAATTGAATCGCCTGTTATCAGAAATGGGCACGATGAGAACTACGATGGAAGCACTTGAAATATTTGGAGCGGGCGATGGGATTTGAACCCACGACAACTAGCTTGGGAAGCTAGGACTCTACCACTGAGCTACGCCCGCTCGCTGAGCCGCATCCTACGCGGGGGATTCACAGCAAGTCAAGAAAACCATTTTCTAGTTTCAGCGCTCAAGTTCCGCAATTGCAAACTTCTTTTTCCCGATCTTGAGGCGGCGTTGTTGGTTCAGCTCAAAAGGAATTAGTTTGTCTGGGTTTGTCTCTTTGATGCCATCGACTTCGATTCCTCCTTGAATGATCAATCGCCTTGCTTCACTGCCACTAGAAATCAAACCCGTTTTTGCAATCAGCTTCGCAAGCTTTATAGAACTTCCCTCAACCACGTCTATCTCTGACATATCTTGGTGTCTCAAGAGAAGAACCTTATCTGGCTGGTCAGGGAACTCCTTGGCTTGGAATTTTTGCTGAAATTCCGCTCTGGCCTGCTTACCTGCGTCTGCCCCGTGATACCGCGTCACAATCAACTCGGCCAGCATCTGCTTGGCTTCCATCGGGTGGATTGCTTTAGCATGACTGAGATCTTCCGTCGTGAGCAGTTCATAGTACCGATACATCAACCCATCGCTGATCGACATGACTTTCCCGAACATCTCCCCCGGCTTGTCTTCCAGCGCGATATAGTTACCGACGCTCTTGCTCATCTTCTTGACACCGTCTGTTCCTTCGAGCAACGGCATCGTCATGACAACTTGTGACTCCTGCCCATAGTCTCGCTGTAGTTCACGCCCCACCAAGAGATTAAATTTCTGATCCGCCCCGCCCCATTCAACGTCTGCCTTCAACGCCACAGAATCATAGCCTTGCACGAGCGGATACAGAAATTCGTGCACGCTGATGGGCTTCTGCTCTTGGTAGCGTTTCTGAAAATCGTCTCGTTCCATCATGCGCGCAACTCGATAGTGCGCAGCCAATTCGATCAGCCCATCGGCAGTCATGGCTCCCATCCATCGGCTGTTGAATTCTATCGTAGTCTTGTCGGGGTCGAGAATCTTGAAGATCTGACGTTGATAAGTCTTGGCGTTGTCCTGCACCTGTTCTTTAGTCAGTGCTTTCCTAGTTTCGGAGACACCGGTGGGGTCGCCGATCATGCCGGTAAAATCCCCGATCAGAAAAATAACCTGATGGCCGAGATCCTGAAAATGCTTCAGTTTATGGATCAGGACCGTATGCCCGAGATGCAGATCAGGCGCGGTCGGCTCCAACCCTGCCTTGACCTGTAACGGCCTCTTTCCGCGAGCGACCGTTTGAGCTTCGCTTCCAGCTCCGCGTGTTGAATCACCTCAACGGCCCCACGAAGGATGAGATCCAGTTGTGCTTGAACGTCTGTCATAGTTCACGCTGTTTCGTCCCTTGGGGTCCGGATATCGAGACCATCACCAAGGACTTAATGCGGTTGAATTTCTTTGCTCCGATCCCCTTAACCTCACGGAGATCTTCGACTGCACGAAAGCCTCCCCTGGATGTCCGCAAAGCGATCGCTCGCTGGGCCAATACTGCTCCGATACCGGGCAACGCTTCAAGTTCCTCAGCGCTTGCCTGGTTGAGATCGACCAGGTGCTGGGCCTGCTGGATCCCTCGCGTCTCGCTTACAACTTCGTGAATCTTCGGAGTCTGCCGAGAGGAATCAGAAGAGCGAGGCGGCCTCTCTATCAGCGGCTCATCCATGACCGCAGCAATGGAATCTTTGGGCCGATCATCCGCGATCGCCCAAAAACTGACTCCCATCGCGACAACGAGCAGACCCATCATGATGAGGAACGATTTCACCATTGCCCGCTCATTCTTCAGACGGCGTGAACCATCCTCCCCGTTGGAGCCGCTTGATACGCGAGTTACGCTGAATGAATCAGCGGGCAATGTCGCAGCTCAACGCTGACCGAGGCATCACCCTTTTTTCTGGCTGGCAAGGAAGGCTTCGTACTGCGCGGCCGTCATTAATCGATCCACGTCACCACGATCGGCGAGATCGATCACCGTAATCCAGCCTTTGCCGTAAGGGTCTGAATTCATGACTTCAGGATGGTCTTTCAGCTCGTTATTGATCTCGATGACAGTTCCACTCACCGGTGTATAAATGGTCGAGGTCGTTTTCGTCGATTCAACCTCTCCGATCTGCTGCCCAACCTTGACCGCAGTGCCCACCTTCGGCAGGTCCACAAATACGATGTCGCCTAAGGCATCCTGCGCAAAATCACTGATGCCCACAGTGGCTCGTTTCCCTTCCAGGCGAACCCACTCATGCTCAGTATGGAATTTCAAATCAGACGGAATCATGTCGGCTCCCTCTTGAAGAAGACTGCAGTTGAGTGCTGCTTTATGGGGATGGTAGTTTGGCTAGACTAACCTTGTCAAGGAACGATCCGGTCGAGATGAAAGCCAAGATCATCGACCACCGTCGCACGAACCTGCTCCCCCTGAAGGGCCCTAGACAGAAAGATGTGAGAGAACCAACGCCCTCTCGGCTCCTCCGTCTAGGCTGATCAGAAACGATCTGAGGTCGAGTCTCCCAGAAACCCATTTCAATGAAAGATTTCCATGCCTGGGAAAAAATAACCGATCTCGAACTGGGCGGTTTCCGGTGAATCGGAGCCATGTACGGCATTGAATTCAATATTGGCGCCATGTGCTTTACGGATAGTTCCGGCATCGGCTTTCGCCGGATCCGTCGCACCCATCAACTCCCTATTTTTCTTGATGGCATTCTCACCCTGGAGTACCAAGACCACTGCCGGACCTGAGGACATGAAATCGCAGAGGCTTCCGAAAAACGGCCTGGCTTTGTGGACGGCATAGAACCCTTCTGCGACCGACTTCGACATGTGGATCATCTTTATGGCGACAGGTCTGAGCCCTGCCTGCTCATATCGATGAATGATATCGCCAATCACGTGTTTCTTCACGGCATCCGGTTTAACAATGGCCAACGTTCGTTCGCTCATGATGTCTACGATTCCTCCAGACAGTTAAGGTAGTGATTGATAATCGGCGCACATTATAGGGATGGCCTCTCTCGCCTTGCAAGCATCTCACAACCCATCGGACGACCGCGTCATCCGTTCGTATTCGGCTGAGGTTCGACGCTCGATCACGACAAACAGGCGGAATGCGAGAAATCGACCAAACCGCTCCAGATGATGCTCCAACCGAAGCATCGGAGTCACCAGCCTCTGCGGTAGCAGCGAAGGATGATCGAACCCTCCGCTCAACGGGTATACCGCACAGGCCATCCGCCGCAGATGTTGGATAGAAAGTCCTGGGTAGCGCGAGTGGAACCCAGATCGATCCCGTTCAAATAGGATTGTCGCGACGGCTTGATTGGCATCGAACGGCCGGCGACCCGACCGAGGAGCCTTCCGAGCTAAGAGATCTTCCCTGACATCCACCGGCTCCGGGTGTAACCATCGATAAATTGGCCATGAGAGCCACGAGAGGTAGGGATCCATGATGATGATCCTGCCCCTACTCTGAGAGCGTGTTGGGCCTCATCAAAGAACTGGGCCACGTTTTCGATGTGATGCAAACAGTCGAAGAGCACCAGGTTTCCAAGTGACCCGGATCGAAACGGCAGGTGCTGGGCGTCCGTGACCAGGTTCAACCATGGCAAGGCCATCACATCCGTACAACAGACCCTCGGTAGATATTCCTTCAGATTGCCGGTCCCACCGCCAAGCTCTACCGTGGGGCCTGACACCAACCAAGGACCATCGCCCGATACCAATCCGCATAGAGCTGACGCAGGATAGGTTTTCGCGCCCAGACAGCGCGATGCTGATGCAACACCTCCTGCGACATCACACGGCTTTCAAACGAACAAATCCGTAGACCGTCATTTTGAGTAACAACCACCCGTGGGCGAATCGCCGGATGTTCGTGGTCCCGTACGATCGAGCGTGATACCGAACGGGGAATCTCGAGAATGTGCAAATTCAACTTTGACGCCCTGAACAGTAGGTCGAAATCGCCGAAGGGATCGAATTCCCAAAGTACTGTCGATTGGCAGCCAGTCGCTCATAATCGGCCCGAAACAACACCTTGGTCCCGCAGAGCGTGTCTTTGATGCGTTGGTTCAACAACCACGAGAAGGCGAGGCCGAAGAATTTGTTCCCCATCAGGTTGAGCAGGCGCATCGCCTGGGTGTCCATGGGGTAGACGAGCCGACAACCGTTAATGAACTCACCTTTTCCACCTGCGATGGCCTCATAGAACTTTGGGAGCGCTTCCGGTGGTACCGTCAGGTCCGCATCCAGGATCATGAGTACATCACCAGTTGCCTTTTCGAACCCTTTACGCACCGCATCGCCTTTCCCAGTTCCGTCCTGTACCAACAGTTTGATGTTCTTGCCGGGATAAAAGGCCATCACACGTCGGATTTCATCCGGCGTCCCGTCACTCGAGTGCCCATCGACAAAAATGATCTCTTGCCTACCGCCGAATCGTGGAATTCTCCTGAGCGCCGCATCGATGTTGCCTCGTTCGTTTCGGCATGGGATCACGATCGTCGTTGAGTATGGACGTTCCGGTCTTCGCATCCGTGGTCGTGCCACCACGTAGTGGGAGAGGCATACTGCTCGAAAACCTGGGAGATGCGCGAGCACGTTGTTGAAGAGACCGGAGAGAACAGGAATCCTCTTGGGTAATAGCAGCCGTCGTTCCACCTTCACCACATCACAATCGGCCAAGTGCAGGAGATTGGCGATATCCATCGGCGAGAGCCAGCTCTGCTCAGGCTGCGGCATTTTCATGCCCAGCCTTTCAGCGAGCCGAAGAATCGGTTCCCATAAATGGCTGTAGTACGAGACGATGATCCTGGTCTGCGGCGTGCAGACGTGGCGGAGCCCCCTCAACGTCACTTCAATATCAAGCAAGTGGCCGATCACCCCGGCCAGAATGATGACATCGAACTTCTCATTGAGACGCAGAGTTTCTGCATCGCCGACACGAAATTCTAAGTGAGGATGTCGCCGAGCCGCTTCCCTCACCATCTCTGGACTCAGATCGATCCCAACCCCGCGACGCGGCTTCACGGCAGCCAAGAGGTTGCCGAGCCCACACCCAATTTCCAACACACGCAACCCTTCGGGTATCAGAAATCGATGATAGCGAGCCTGATCCTCATAGTAGGCTGCGGCTTTCTGTTCCCAGTAAGCCCGCCGACCGGCATAGGCATCGAAGTGGTCTCGAATCGTCTGTTTCTTGGCATCCAGCTTGGGGACGAGCGAGATGAAACGGATCGCGGCACTCGGCCGGATCCAAGTCCTCTAGGTCAGAAGGAGAGAACAGCCTGTACAGTCGTGCCGGTTCCATCTGTCGCTGTCCAAGAAATACCGTGAGATCACAGTATCATCAGGATGGAGCTTTGGCACGGCTTGAGTGGAAATCAGCAGGATCCCTCGGTCTACAACCATGTGATCTTTGTATCGATCAGTCATGCAGATGGTTTATTGGAACAGGACCGGTTCCCTCATCGATCACAGTCCAGACCATATTGTTGCTGAATCTTCTGCGCGACGTCAGGTGTCTCCTTCGTGAGGAGGGCACAGGTCGTGAAATTCCCGACAATTTTTTTCTTGGTCCGATCAATATAGGTCCAATCCACAATTTCACTCTTGGCAAAGGAATACGATTGCCCCTTTCTGACCGATCGAATCATAGGAACATTATCGATCCGACCGGACCAGAGCTCCCCTTGTGCTTTGAGGTTGGACAGCCATAAGTACTCTAAATTATCTCCTTCGCGCACTCTGACTTTCACCGAATAATAATCAGTCTCCGGTGGTGGAGAGCCCGCCTTTCGAAGAAAGTCGTCCAAGCCGGTCCGGGCCCGTTCCATGGCCTTCTGCATCGCCGGCTCCTCATCGTTCATCTCGACTGCACTGTCCTGTTTGGCTTTGTCCATGAACGACGCCGATAGCACCGAGCTGGGGGCTATGGTCAGCATCATGAGCACGGCACCCAGTAGAAAAGCACGTTGCATACGACCCTCCTCTCCACGACGGCCAAGCAGTATGGAATGCATGCCCCACGCGCGTACAGTCATCTTCGCCCTCTTTCGAAAGCAATGCAAGAGCATTTCCAAAATCCTAGCATCGAGTACCAAAAGTCAGACAGAGGTGGCTCCGGTTGTTTGGACAGCGCAGGCCATTCCTTAAGTGGTGCCTGGCTGATGGCTGACTACGCGGTGGTCTGCCGTGTGGTCAGATTGTCATCATAGACCTGGTCCGGCGTCTGGCCAGCAAGCGCCTGATGCGGTCGGGTCTGGTTATAGAACCGCAGATAGCGCTCCACCCCTGCTGGGCCGCGCTGATGGTGTCATACGCGTGCAAATACACCTCCTCATATTTCAGGCTCTTCCAGAGTCGCTCCACGAACACGTTATCCCGCCAGCACCCTTTGCCGTCCATGCTGATCTGAATCCCCTGGCCTTTCAAGAGCCCCGTGAACTCCTGGCTGGTGAACTGACACCCTTGGTCGGTGTTGAAGATCTTGGGACAGCCATACTGCGTGATCGCCTCCCGCACGGCGTCGAGACAGAAGTCCGTGGTTAGCGTATTGGAGAGCCGCCAGGCCAGTACCCGGCGACTCGCCCAGTCGAGCACTGCGAAGAGATACACAAAACCCCGGCGCATCGGAATGTACGTGATATCGGCGGCCCACACATGATTTGGGCGCGTGATGGTCAGCTGTCGTAGTAAGTACGGATAAGTCCGGTGAGCGGGATGCCGCTGGCTGGTCCTCGGCTTCCGATAGATCGCCGTGATGCCCATCCGTCGCATCAACGTCGCGACCTGTCGTCTCCCAATAGCGTGGCCCTCTTGCCGGAGGAGATCACGCAGCATGCGGGCGCCGGCAAAGGGATACTGCAGATGCAACTCGTCAATCCGACGCATCAGTGCCAGTGTCGTATCAGGAACGGACCTCGGCTGGTAGTAGGCGGTGGACCGAGCCAGCCGCAGCACCTGGCATTGTCGCCCGATCGGTAATGGATGGGTGCGATCGATCATCGCTTTGCGCTCAGCAAGCCCGCCTTGGTGAGCGCGCCTTCTAAAAAATCATTCTCCAGCGTCAGTTGTCCGATCTTTGCGTGCAAGGTCTTGAGGTCCGGCGCCTCTGCCGGTGGTTTCGACCCGCCAAACACGTCCGCCGCCCGGGCCAGGAGCTGCTGCTTCCACTCGGTGATCTGGGTGGGATGGACCTGGAATTGCTCAGCCAATTCCGCCACCGTCTTCTCTCCTTTGACAGCGGCCAACGCCACCTGGACCTTAAAGGTCGCTCCATGATTCCGTCGGGTTCTTTTCATCGCCTCGCTCCTTTGTGTTGCCACCACTCGATGGCCTTGGTGAAGCCAGGCTACCACTTAGCACACTGTCCGAATTTCCGGAGCCCCCTCTGACGGACAACCCGCACGGACATGAGGAAGGAATCGACATTTTCTGTTACTCTACGGACCATGTCTCGTCGTCGCCGCACTCGTTCTTCCCGTTCACGAGTGAGCCATCCGCCCAAACAATTTTCACCCCCTGTACAATTTCTCCGTCGGCGGTGGATTGAAGCGAAACTGTTCCTTCAGGCCGTACGAAAAGTTCCCGCGACGGTCCAAGTCGGCATCTACCTCTCCATCCTCGTCATTCTGTCGATGGGCATCAACTGGGGATATCATGCCTACTATAAGCCGACAGAATTGTTTTTCCCGGTGGAGCGAGCTCTTCACAAAAGCCCATCGGAAACCTGGGCGGAATATGGCGCCCTGTTTGAAGTCCATTCGACAGATCTTATTGCGCCTGAACTTTTGCTGCATTAGCACAAGCAGAAGGGTCTGGGAACCCTATCGCGCGAACCTATTGGCGGTTACGTCTCACCTCCCGGAATCCCTTGGAATGGTACCAACCGGCATCAAGTGCGGTCGGAATGTTTCAAATTACCAACGGGACATTCCAAGAAGGGAAGCGTTACTGCATCCACAATCACCAAGTCGTCGAGGACGGGCCGTGGCATGACCTCACCTCTTGCTGGTTCAACAGTCTGTATTCTAGAGTCATCCCGGGGCATGCCATGGAGATGACCGCCGCGCTCCTGGACAGACAGGTGACTCGGTTGGTTGGGAACCGGCCGGCAACGATCCAGCAGAAACAGGATTTGGCCGCGATCATTCATCTGTGCGGCGCCGGCTTCGGCCGTACCTATGTATCACGCAATTTTCAGCTGGCCGTTCGCCAACGATGCGGGGACCATGATGTACGCACCTACCTTCGGAAAATCCAAACGCTGACACGGCAGTTTGCATTTCTGAAGACGCGGACCCAAGAGCCGGAGGTGCTTCGGGCCGAACCTCAGCAAGAGTAACCACACTCGATGCTTTATAACTACACAGAGACCACCAGCACCGTACTCGACACATGACGGATCAGACACCTTCTTTGCGAACACTCTCCGGTCCGCCGATTTCACGCTGGTGGGGGCCGTTTCCCGAGCTTCGCCGTGATACCCTTGGGTTTTTTGTCCGCTGCCAGACCTACGGCGATGTGGTCAAACTTCCGATGGGGCTGGTCATCAAGCTCCTCCTCCGGAAGCGGGATGCAGCCACCTATGTCCTGAACCATCCCGCCGACATCAAACATGTGTTGGTCACGAATCAGGACAACTATCAGAAGGGAATGGTGCCTCCTGTTGAATCCAGAATCTTCGGTCTGGGGGTCCTGCACGCAGGAGGGGACCTGCATCACCGTCAGCGACGGCTGTTTCTGCCGTTCTTTCACGGAAACCATGTCACTGCCTACACCGACCTGATCACAAGTCAGGCTCACGAGATGGTCGGAGACTGGCAAGATGGGAGAATGGTCGATATCGAACGTGAGATGGCGCATCTCACACTGTCGATCATCTGGCGTCTGCTTTTTGGCCTGGAGATTGGGCCGGAATCCGACCTCGTGCGAGAAACTATTGCAGTCGGTCAGGGACTCATCAAGACACAGTATGACTCGTTGTTGGCAAGCATGACTCCTCTGTGGGTACCGACCAGAGTCCACCGGAAGTTCAACCGCGGTCTCCATGCGATGGAGGCCATGATCCACAGAAGGATCGAGGAGAGGCGCACCGCATCTGAGCGGCACGACGACCTGCTCGGGCTGTTGCTCGCCGCGAGAGACACGGATGGGCGCCCGCTGACTCATAAAGAGATCCGTGACCAGCTGGTGACCTTCTTGCTCGCCGGTCATGAGACCACGGCCAATGCACTCACCTGGACCTGGTTTTTACTCTCGCAATGTCGATCGGCCCGAGAGCGACTCACGCGAGAGGTACGCGAGGTGTTAGGCGACCGTCTACCAACCACTGCTGATGTGCCTCGTTTGCGCTATACGAAGATGGTCTGGGAGGAATCGCTTCGGCTATATCCTCCTGCCTGGAGCCTCCATACACGTGTCGGCCGAGCCAAAGACCACCTTCCATCCGGAGCTGTACTGCCCCTGGAGCATGGGTCTTCATCAGCCCTTGGAGTGTGCACCGCAATGGGAGATGGTTCCCGGATCCCAACCGATTCGACCCCGAACGATTCTGCGACGAGGCGAAACGGACTCACCCACCCTATAGCTACATTCCCTTCGGAGCTGGAGGACGTCGCTGTCTCGGGGAATCCTTTGCAGAACTGGAAGGCCTGTTGATTCTTGCCACAGTCGCATCACGATTCCAGCTACGCGTGGTTGATGGACAGACGATCCTCCCTGATCCGGTTATGACACTGCGCCCCAAGGTCCCCGTCAAAATGATCGTCCAACGCCTCGATGCTAACGAACCAAAGCCTGTCGTTGTGTAGACCGATCCATCCTCTCCCCAGCCTAAGTCCTGGGCATCCATATGATCGATATGGTACAACTCACCCACGATCACACAGAGTACCTCACTCTCGGCAACCGACAGATGATTCAGAAGCTCCCCGGCACTATCTTCGCCCTCGTTACTCTGACGTTGTGTTCGGGATGCCTCTCACCGGTGACCCTGACACGAGCCGTTATTGCCTATGACCACGCAATCACCGAAGCGCAATCGAAGCAGCTGCTCGTCAATATCGCTAGAGCACAACACCACCAACCGATTCATTTTACCGGCGTCTCGAACGTCGCGGCGACGTTCGACTTTCGTTTCACGGCCGGCGCGACACCGGCGCTCACCGGAGATGCGAGCCGGACCATCCTACCGGTCATCGGCGGAAGCGTGGCTGAAAATCCCACCATCAGTATCGCCCCGATCGAAGGCGAGGAGTTTACGCAACGCCTCCTCACTCCGTTTCACGAATCAAAGCTGACTCTGCTCTTACGCCAGGGCATTGATATCGATCTGCTCCTCCGGCTGATGGCAAAAGAACTACGGGTGAATCACAGCGACGGAGCCATCGCGTATCGGAATGATCCCGCTGACACCCTCGGCTACGAAATGTTCAGACGAGTGGTACTTCATCTCTCCGCCATTCAGGATCATAACAGCCTTTATGTAGAGCCATTGAGCATCGAACGAAGCTGGATCATTCCCGCCGACTCTGTCACGGCTGAAGGATTCAAAGCGCTCGAGCAGGATTACCAGCTCTCGTACAACCGAGAAGACAAGACCTATACGCTGCGAAAACTCGTCGAAGGCGGTACGCTTATCACCAACTACGACCCCAACTTACTCTCCAAAGAGGAGCGGGCGCGATTACAAGACGAAAACGACCGGGGGCTCCCACACGACGTCACGTTTGATATTCGTGCAGGGCACTATGGTGGAGACTGGCCGCTCAAGGGAGACTTTCGACTGCGAAGTTTCAACGCGATGTTGAATTTTCTAGGGCTCTCGATCGATGAAGAACCCGAATATCATGTCGATAAAGATGGGCGGACTCCTGACGTTTCTGAAAATCCGATCAAGACAATCGATCTCATCGTGTCATCATCGGCACCGTCCGGACTGGATCTCGCCATGAAATCCCATGGTCAGTATTATGCGGTCAACACGAACGGCCCTCAGGCCCGATGGAATAGAGAAGCCTTCAAACTCTTATCGCAATTATTTCAGATGACGGTCACGGAAATTCCGCGGGCAGGAGTGCCGAGCATTACTATTGCAAAGTAGCGCCGATGGCCATCGGCTACACCACCAGCCTGAAGGGGTCATGCATCAGTGCGATCCGGGCCGGGCTTGGGCGGGCGACGACCGATGAGATACATGATGGCGGGAAAGAGCATGGTCGTGCCAGGGAAAATCAAGCGGTATCCCCACCACGGTAAGGTGGGTAAGCTGGGTTGAAAGAACCCCAACCCAACGGTCAACAAAACCGACGCGACAACCGCATAGGCATAGGACGCAATTAATGTGGTGGAATGATCAGCACTGCGCTGCCGTGCAGCCGAGATACATCCCTTGATGAGAAGATAAACAGACAGGACTAAGCAAGCTGTCCCATAATACACTGCATATTCTTGTTGCTGCATAAAGCCGACCTCGCTATGACCATCACCCGAGCACTGTAGACCTGATTTATAGCGTATCACCTCCATCCTTGTCGAGCTGACTCTCTGGTCTTGAGGCCTACCACACATCCAGCGTGCTGAAAATGTCCTCGCCTGAGCTTGTATTTGTCCCTGTCGCCAATGATAATAGATCAAGAGTCGGCACCCACCGGAACAAAGGAACGGCACGTATGGAAATGTTGGTCATCGTGTTTCGTGAATCGCTCGTTGAACAGGTCCATGCCATATTGAAGGACTATGAGGTGACTTCCTACAGCGAGCTGCACAACGTCACTGGGAAAGGAGAGACGGGGTTAACCAGCCAGTTCTTTCTCGCTCCCTCTACGAACCGGATGATCCTCGTCGCGGTTCCCGAGCAATCGGCTCAACGTCTCATTGACGGGTTCAAGCAATTCCGCCTCGGACAAGAAGCGTCTACAGGTGATCTGATGTTTCCACTCCACGTCTTTGTCTTACCCTGCCAACAAGTGGTATAGCTGCACCTACCACCACGCAAGCAACATTCCGTCTGACAACAGCCTAACCGTCGTCATCCGATCGCGATGCTGAAAACAGAACGGCCTCCAGAGGGTACCCTCTGGAGGCCGTCGTGTAGACCACGATCGTTATCGTATCTCTCAACAGTCGTTCATTTAGTGTTCGGCGCGCTCCAGAGACTCCACTGCATCCTCGACATGTGTACGAGCTTTGGCCTTCTTCGCCTTTGCCGCCTTTTTCATGTCATGCTTTTTCGCTTTCAGCGCGTGCTTCTTTCCCTTCGCTTCCGATTTCATCTGGTCGCGTTTTCCCTTCATCTCCGACCGCATCTGCTCGCGCTTCCCTTTCATCTCCGACTTCATCTGTTCCCGCTTGTTCTTCATCTCTGACTGCATCTCGTCTTTCTGTGCCTTGAAATCATCCGCCATCTCCTCCGGCGTCGCCTGCATGTCGCTCTTGGCCTCACTGGCCATCGATCCCACTTCGTCCGTCAGTTCTGAACCGAAACTACTGAGCTCATCCGCCTGCACCAAGGCTCCCGTCCCAAACATAAGCCATCCTGCGACGGCTGACACGACAATGAATTGCATAGAGATCCTCCCCAGAAATAGGTTGTATCGCCTGACCCGGCGCCACGAATCAACGCCCCGTCTACCGGTATCCTGAGACGGCTTTTCTGGCAACAGATTTCAAGGTTTCAGCCTAGCTTACAAACTGACCTTACCCCGATTTCACAGACACCTGTATAAGGAGGAGTTTGATGAAATTGGAGGGCAGCATGAGCACCAAGACGAGACGGCAGTATACGGAAGAGTTTAAGACAGAAGCAGTGCGGTTGGTCCGAGACTCGGCACGACCGGTTGCGCAAGTAGCCAGAGACCTGGGCATTGCCGACCATCTGCTCTACCGCTGGCGGGTGGAGCAGCAGCAGGCGGAGGAGCGTGGAAAGACGCGGCAGGACCTCCGAGCTGAAGAGGCCGAACTGGTCCGACTGCGGCGCGAGAATGCTGTCCTAAAGCAGGAGCGAGATTTTTTAAAACGTGCGGCGGCGTTCTTCGCGAAGGAGTCCCGATGAGATATCGGGTGATCCAGGAACACGACCGTCGCTATCCCATCCGCCTCATGTGCCGAGCCTTAGCCGTATCTTCTGCAGGATATTATGCCTGGCGGGCGTCCCGAGAGCACCCGGGCAGTAGCCAATCGAGGCCTGTTGACTGCAATTCGGGCGCTTCACCACGACAGTCGCCAGACCTACGGGAGTCCACGAATCTGGCGAGCACTCCGTGCACAGGGCCACCGGGTTGGAGAGCATCGCATCGCTCGGCTGATGTGCCACGCTGGCATCCGAGCCAAGACGGTGACGAAGTGGCGTGCTACCACGCAGTCCCAGCATGCGTTCCCCGTGGCCGCGAACACCCTGGCTCGGGTCTTCACCGTTGAGGCGCCCAATCGAGTGTGGGCGGGAGATCTGACCTACATCTGGACGGGAGAAGGCTGGCTCTATCTGGCCGTCCTGCTCGATCTGTATTCACGTCGGGTCGTGGGCTGGGCCATGGGCCAGCGATTAACCGGTGAGCTGGCTGAGCAAGCCCTGACGATGGCCGTAATGAACCGCACTCCCAGGGCGGGGCTCGTGCACCATTCGGACCGCGGCAGTCAGTATGCCGCGACGAACTACCAGCGCCGACTGGCTGAGTACGGCCTCATTCCCAGTATGAGCCGCAAAGGCAATTGTTGGGACAACGCGTGCGTCGAGAGTTTCTTCGGGACGCTCAAGCGTGAGCTGGTCTATCATCGGCACTATATAACCCGAGACGAAGCCATGCAGGAGATCTTTGAGTACATTGAGGTCTTCTATAATCGGCAACGACGGCACTCAACCCTCGGGTATAAGTCTCCAGCTGAGTATGAAGCGAGGGCCGCAGTCGCGTAACCACGTGTCCACGAAATCAGGGGAAGATCAAACTTACCTAAAACCTATATGGCTTTTTCACCTCGGCCCTCACGAGAACATGAGCACATGGCCTCAGTCGCCAATCGTATGGACGGCACGCTACTGCAGCTTGTGATTCTCTTATGACGGTTCTTGACGCTAGTGTTGCTCTAGAACACGCGTGTCTGGTGAGATTCCTGATCGTTCTGTGCGGATGTGCCGTAATGCCAAATATTCCGTTCGGTAACAGAGCGCCAACCGATCAACGTCATTCTTAGCTTGCCGCCTGCAGCGGGCCTCAATCTGTAGATATCGATTGGTTGGAATATCCGGCGGGCGCCCGATAATGAGATCTCGATAGCGTGTGGCGTATTGGTTCTCACAGTCATCTTCCAGATCAGCGTCCCTAATGAATTCTTCCGCGCACATTTTTTGTATCACGACGTCGGTCTCGGTATGACGACGGAACCGCTGAATTGAAATCGTATCAGCCGACAGACGAGTTCCTTGAAGGGCAAGCACATAGGAAATGATATCAACCACATCAGGATCGCTGAACCGATCCGTATCCTGGATCGGAGCCATGCCTGTAGCTGGGATTCCATACCTGATGATCAAATAGAGTTGCCGAATGGATTTATCCGTCGGCATTCGGAGATCGGTCGGCAGAGGGTCCAATCGCCCAACATCTGCATTCGATATCGTGTGAATGTCACCATTCCGGCCATGACACTCAAAACACAGGGCTTTCCCGTTGAAGAGGATCGACCCTCGCTGGGTTGAGGGCCGGCTTCCATCAGTCCTGGGTGCAACATCTTCACGTACAGTCTGTTTCTCCTTCATGGTTTGTGACACAGGAAGCCGTTTCTGCGTTTCTGGCTTCTTTTGACTGCGATCATCTGCACCATGAGTGACACACCCGACTAAGATAAGAACGCCAGATATCACCACCGATACTGACAGCCACAGTTTCTTAGATTGTGACACCGACTTCCCCTCTTCTCAGCACAATGGTCCGATGCTATCTGTTCCCTGAATCAACACCATAGGTCGAGCGCTGAGAGCAAGAGCCTCGGGCGCATTGTAGAAGCCCGTTGTTTCTGCAGGCAACCAGCGGCCCGCAGTTGCCTGTCTATACCATTAATTGCGTACAGAGGGAAGGATGTACGATGGCCATTCTGGAGACGCCTCTATCTCCTATTCCAGGAGCCGCGCCCCATGACGACGCTCGCACCGCAAACCGAACAGTGGCGACACATCTCTTGGGAGCATCGAAAGCAGTTCAGGAACAACTTGATGGAGCACACCGGCAGAGCCGGCTTGCCTTTTCAGCCACCGCCCCCTTGGGGCTTGTTTCCGCGGTGTGCGGGACCTCCTTACCGCATAGCTCCGGTCTGGGAGCCTCGGGCAGCCAGACTCTTTCGGCGATTATTCGAAATGGTGCGGTCGATAATGGCGCCACAATTGATGCATTTCCAAGCATAAAATACGAGAAAGAAATCAGAAAACCGCTCCAACATCATCATGCCTTTACACTTCGGACAATCCATCGCTCCCTCCCAGGGTGATTACGTACACAGCTAAGATTTCACTCAAGCAAGACCTGCGCCAATTCCTTGGAGTGCAGCATCTCAATGATTTATGCGTTACGTAGTTAACCTGGCATTGCTCTCGTCCAAAATTTTGACGGTGTCGTTGAGTGCGCTGCGTCAATGCTTTGTCGGTCTTGGCCAGATAAATGGATACGGCGATGGGGTCAACGGCGATGGGGTCAGATCTTGTTCTGTGTATACCGTTGAGTTAGAGTGTGCCTCATGGCTCGTCCACTGCGTATCGAATATCCTGGGGCTCTCTACCATGTCACCGCCCGAGGCAACGCCAGGCAGGACATTTTTCTGGATCCTGAGGACCGTCACCGATTTCTCACGGTGCTCGGACTCGTCGTCCCCCGCTTTCATCTTCGACTGCACGCCTACTGTTTGATGAATAACCACTTTCACCTGGTGCTGGAAACACCCGAGGCGAACCTGTCGAAGGCCATGCGCCATCTCAACGGCGTCTATACGCAAGCCTTTAACCGCCGTCATGGACGGGTCGGCCACGTCTTGCAAGGCCGCTTCAAAGCGATCATCGTCGACCGGGAGAGCTATCTGCTAGAACTCTGCCGCTACGTGGTGCTGAATCCTGTGCGTGCCAAAACGACCCGCAAAGCCGATACCTATCCATGGTCAAGCTATCAAGCCACGGCGGGGCTCGCGAATGCGCCGCCATTCTTGACAGTGGACTGGCTGCTCTCTGAGTTCGGAAAGCAGCGGACGGCCGCCCAGCGAAAGTATCGTGCCTTTGTTACTGAGGGGATGCGCCAGCGCTCACCCTGGGAACAGCTCCAGGGACAGGTCCTACTCGGGAGTGACCGGTTTGTGGCACGCATGGCGCCCAGGCTGCAGGACAAGCGGGGGCTCAAGGAAATTCCTCGACGACAACGGTTTGCAGCCCGACCAGCCTTGCACCAGCTATTTGGTGTTCGCGCTCCTCTCAGCCCTGCTAGGCGCAATGTAAGTATCTGCCAGGCTCACCTTGAATATGGCTATACCTTGTCCGAGATCGGCCATGTCCTGGGGTTGCATTATTCGACGATCAGCCGCCTGATCAATTCTCAGGGAAGATGACGCCGCATGAGCTAGGTTACGGTCGTATCTCCCAAAGCAGATAGACCAGCCCGACTGCGATAACTGCCACGATGACAAAATGCATGATTACATCCTCCCTGATGGTTGTTGAGAAGCCACTCTCGTCTCGCGCCGTGAACCAGCGCGCCGTCTAGAGGTATCGCAAGAGGTGGCTTCCGACAACATATTTCATGATTTCCACCATCAGGCTTTCGCCACACTATTTGGAATGTAGGAGGGATGAAGACAGGCCGAGGATCGTTTACTTCAGAACTCCGACGAGGCTTACGGCATCGTAACCAACTTACCGAACTTCTCACGCGCCGTGTTCACAATCGCAGCCGGCGCCGTGTCCGGACTTCCCGCATCGAACGGCGGCTGGGGATCGTACTCGATGAGTAGCTGGGTCAGTTGCGCCGCATCGGCACCAAACTCTTCGGCGACCAGGGTCAGGGCCATATCAATCCCGGAGGATACACCGGCAGCAGTGAAAACCTTGCCGTCGCGAACGACACGCGCTTTGGTGGGAATGGCACCAAATTGTTTCAACGCATCGTGGGCGAGCCAATGCGTCGTAGCTTTCAGCCCGTTTAGTACTCCAGCTGCGGCCAGGCCCAACGCACCGGTGCAGACCGAGCTGGTCCACTTCGTCGTCCGATGCACCTGGGCAATCCAATCCAGCACGAGCTGATCGCCCATCACGGCCTGAGGAAATGCCGTTCCCGGCACCACCAGAATATCCGGCCTTGGAGTTTCAGCGAGGGTATGATCGGCCGTCAGACGAAGTCGGCCGAAGTCGGTCTGCTTGACGCCCTTCTCCCGAGCGACGAACCGCACATCCGTCGCAAGCGTCGGCGCCTGCAGCACCTCGTAAGGACCGATCGCATCGAGCGCCGTCATGCCGTCGTACAATAATATCGCCACCAATAACCTTTTATCCTGGACCGTTTCGCCCATCCGACCCCTCCCTGTTATGGCCTCTTGCTCAGCAACAGGATCCTAGTATAATGCACGTATGCATTGGATCGCCATCTCCCTTGTTCTGGCAATCGGACTCGTTGAGCCTAATCCCATCCTCGCGTTGAACGAGGGGTCGTCTCAACAGCCCAGTGCGCAAGAGCGGCTACAACAGGTGCTCGACGCGGAAGGGGGCACCACTGTCTACAAGGATGCCACTGGTGCGGTACACAGCACAACCGATCTACCAACAGGTGAGCGAATCATCACGGTCCAGCCACCGCAAAGTCCAGGGCTCAACCTCGGTCCGCCCCTTCAGTTGAACAACCAGACGCTTCCGTTTCCTCCTCCGCCTGCGATTCCGGCTCAGCCGCCAGCTCCGGAATATCCACAGAGAGCGCGTTAGGATTCGTCTTGACGATCCGTTCTGGAGCACGTCATACTCCAGCATCCATGCAGGTCCTCAGTCTTATTATTTTCGTCATTCTTGTTCTTTCCATTGGGCAGACCGCGGCCTTTCCCCCGCCCAACAGTCCCGATCTGCACGCAGTCCAAGCACAGGCTAACCAAGGAGACGCCGAGGCGCAGAACAGCCTCGGAGAGCTGTACGCCAAGGGAATGGGTATGCCGCAGGACTACGCCCAAGCACGCGTGTGGTACGAGAAAGCTGCCGCGCAGGGTCACCCTCTCGCACAAAATAACCTCGCGGAACTGTATTTTGCCGGACTGGGCGTCCCACAAGACTATGTGCGCGCCTATATGTGGGTGACCCTCGCCGCAGGCCATATGCAGGGTGAGGAAAAGAAGCAAGCAGAAGAAAATCGTGACGATGTTGCGCAGCGCATGACCCCCGCGCAGATCACCGAAGCCAAGCGGCTCTCGGAACAGTGTCGGTCAAAGAAGTTTAAGGGTTGCTGAGATTCACTCGGCTACCTTATACCTATCCCACCGATCTCGCGCGCAACAACAACCTGCTCGCCAGGCGATCGCGTACAGACGGCTGGTGAGAGAATTACGAGACGTGGGGGTTGCCATGCATCCGACTGAAGACATCCCAGTCGAACTGCTTCGGTGTGACCGCATGGAGTGGAATCGGACCGATTGATCCCCGTTCACGGTAGGCTAAGAGACAGCCGACCATGTCATCGGGCGAGTCGATCAGCCGATGCACAACTTCATGGGCAAGATGCTGAGCAATCGCCTTGTCCTCCGGTATTGGGCGGGCACCCCGGAGCGTGTGACCAAGAATGGTGGCTTTGGTGGCCGGCGTGAGCGGATAGTGATCAGGCCGCGCCTGCCGTTCCGGCCACCGAGCAATCACTCCCGCAACATAGGCCACTAGCCCATGGACACCGCCATCCGTATGATGACGATGCGGGGTACGTTCGGCGACGACGAAGAGATGACTCTTGTTCGGCACACCTAACGTCCGCTTGAGCGTGCCGAGGATCACCTCATCGATATAGGCGTTCGGATCGGGATGTTCATTGACCAACAAACCCTCGGCTCGAGCTTGGTATGCACATGCCAGCGCAAGATGGCCTGACCCTGCGCCCATGATCTCCACGAAAAACACACTGCCCATCGCCGCGCTGGTGGCTTTGAGAGATTCGATGGACTGATCCGCCAACGTCACTGCGGACTGAAACCCGAGCGAGATGGTTCCTTCGAGATTGTTGTCAATGCTGCCGGGGATACCAACCACCTGCACGCCGAATTCTTCATAAATGGCACGAGCGCCTCGCATGCTGCCGTCGCCTCCCAGCACAATCAGTGCACCATCACGCACGTAAGGTTCCAGGTGGCGCATGGCCACCTGCTGCACCGCCTCCTGTTTGAACTCTTCGAAGCGACTGCTGCCGATGGGACTGCTGGGATGGCTGCCCATGCCACGCATATGTTCCTCAGTAACACGTTCGATCCAATTGTTGGCCAGACCCAGATATCCGTGCCGAACAAAATAGACCTCCAACCCCATGCGTTGACCGGTCACATGCAATTCTTTGAGCGCGGCGCCGGCGCCGGCAAAATCCCCTCCGGAGACAAGCGCCACGATCCGCTTGAGGGCTCGAGGCTTGAGTGTGACCCGATCTTTTCTTATGCGCTCCACCGTGACCCATGTATTACGCGCGACCCGCTCCCGTTCGGACAGGCCGACCGCCGTTGAATAGCCCGACAGGCGGCCTTGCTCCAACGTGAGCAGCACCACATTGTCTTGGCTTTCCTTGTAATCGCTGAACTCACTGAACGCTTCGTGGAATGGGCGTGGGTCCAAATAGATCATTAAGGCGCGCAGAGTGGAACTGTGAGTATAGAGGCAGGCGACTCTTCCCTTCTGCGCAGAGCCCAACCGGTGGAGACCGTCGATGACGTCGACATAGAGGTCGAAGAAAGAATTGCCACCCGGGTAACAATAGAGCGGGTCTTTCATCAGCCGCTTGGCCGTCGAAGTCTCCACACCGAACGCCTGCGCGGCATCTTCGATCTCCACCGACTTCTCTACTCCCGTGACCCACCCAAAATCCGACGATTCAAGCGCCGACTCAATGATGGGCTCAGAGGCGGAGACCCCTTGCAGCAGCGCCGCAGACACCCGTTCGTAGACTTGCTTGGTGTTAGGGCTACGGCTGATGCAATGGAGGAAGGTTCGCGGATCGAGGTAATTCGCAAGATGCAGAAAATCCAGCTGCTGCCCCACCACCCCAACCATGCGGGCAAGCGCCGCCCCTACGGCATCGGCTTTGGCAACACCCCGTTCACGGTCCAATTGGTTCGGCAAGCGGCATCCGACACGATGGGTCTTGCTGTCAACCTGTGACACGCCGTGACGCATGGTGAAGAACAGCGTCCGGTCGCCAAGATCCCGTGGCAATAACCAAAACCGGTCGTCGCCCAGTTCCAGAACAAGGCGGCCTTCCGCCAACGTGGGGGTCAATTGCGCACGAGGGACAATGGCGACCGGGCGCCGATAGGTCGGTTTGGCCACCAACCCGATCGTCGCTCGAAGTAGCGGCTGCAGCGAGCCTTCCGCCAGAAGAGCGTTCCATGCTGCAAAGAATACGAGCTGGTCATCGATGAGGCTTCCCCGTACTGACCGGTACGCTTCGGCAGTTGCAAAGCCGGCCTTGGAACGTTCAACGAACGAGCGGAGCTGTTCCATCTTAGCCTGGACGCGATCGGAATCATCGCCTGACACTTCTTGTAGCAGGGGCTGGACCAATCCTCGCTCCGATGCTCGCCGCGCGAGAGCACGGCCATAGGCAAGGAGTCCTTCAATAGCGACGAAATCCAGAAGGTGACTCATAATGGATCGTTATTCCAACAAACGGTCAACACACACCGTCCATCGTCATAGCGCCCTTGATGGTAGACCAATACATACAGCTCGGCAAGAGACGAAAGGTGAACGGTCCATGCAATTCTCTCGCAGGGTCACCCGATTGCGCACAATAACCTCATGGACCTGTATGTCGCCGGACTGGGTGTCCCACAAGACTATGTGCGCGCCTACAAGTGGGTGAGCATCGACGCTGCACATATGCAAGGTGAGGGAAAGAAGCAGGCAGAAGAAAATCGAGAAGATGCCGCCCAGCGCATGACTTCCGCACAGATCACCGAAGCCAAACGCCTTTCAGAACGGTGTCGATCAAAGAAGTTCAGAGTTTGCTGAGATCTGCTCAAGCACTTCCGCCTCACGTCAGGTTTATGGTTTCAAAGCCCTACGGACACCTTATTCTTATCCATTCATTGTTCTATCGGTAACATACGAATCACTCCCTTGGCATCACTTTTACCATAAACCGCTGGCGTACACTGATTTCAAGCCAACCAAACGACTCTCGACTTAACCCAATATAGGCCAAGGGTATTGCCAAACCCCTAACATCAAGGACAAATGTTCCCCCGACCTCCCCCGGTAGGAGAGTCATTGTTCTCGGATTGCAGAGTAGAGAATTAGCCTCACCTGGCCCTAATCGGCCCGGGACAGTTTGGAAAAACTTGTTTTCTTTCAGTACCATGCCGCCTTGCACGAGATCATCAACCTCACAAACAAACTGAATATCCCATACTGGGGAAAAACCAATGTTCTTTACTAGGAACGGAATAGATAAAAAGTCTCCGGCCCGTAACTCTGATGAGGGCGTTACCTCAAGCCTAGGTATGGCTGCGACATATGCTAGAATTACCGCGCCAACAGTTATTGCCACCCAGATGCGCAAACTCGCGAATTTGATCCGCGGCCATAAGGAAAGCGCATTGGAGGTTCCTTGCTTCAGTTGCTCTTGGTGAGGATAAATGTGGCATGCTCGGGTGCCGGGCCTAACTAGGTTTCTACACCGACCTCCCCCCTTGGTTATGGCCTCACAAATACCAGATACTTGACTTCCATCCATAACCTCAGTTTCTTCTTTAGCCATACGAGTCAAGCCCAAAGGAGTATCATTCGGCATCTAAAAATCAGACTAACGTCCTGCTCAGAGAACTAAGGAATGACCACCCATTCACAACAATTTCCCTTATACATGGGTCTCGAAAGAACTAGGGCTCTATCGGAGCAGCAATATTAGGACCAACCCCAATGCCACCCCCGCCACCACCGCCGTCGCGAGACACATCGTCAGAAGACGTTGATATCGACGCTCCGCCAGAGCCGCACCCTGCTCCAGCGCCTCGAGCGTGGTTCGCATCTGCATCGCCAAGTCCTTGATGTGGGTGTCGTTCTTCGCTACGGCCGCCTGTAGCTCAGTGACCTGCTGTTGCAGCATCGAGGGCTGGTTGGGAGCCGTATCGGCACTCTTCTTGGTAAAAACAGGGGCCGCTGCAGACAAGATTGTCCCCACATGCGGCAGAACGGCTTTCAACGCAGGATAGAGCCAGGCGGGCATCGTCAAGATCCTCAAAAAGTTTCCACTGTGACGGACCAGCATCTCAGCTGCATCATGAAATGACTTTCTCCATGAGATTGTGCGTTATTCTTACAATCGCCCAACAACTTGTCAACGTCGAGTATCTCTCAGTTCCTTCTGAAAGGATTTTTTCTCTCGTGCCATATCCTCCGGTGAAGGCCGCCACGAAGCCATGGCGAGCCGGAGGAGGATTCCATGGAGCACGAGAACGACACAGACCAGCCGACTAAACACTCTTTCGGGTGGGATCCTCGCCTCTATCAAATCGCGAGCCTTTCGACTCTGCTCATCTATGGATTATTTTTCCTCCACTTCGACCTGTCGATCTGGCAAGTCATCATTACACTCGGCACAGCACAGCTGACTCAGTACGCCGCGAGTCGGTATCTCAATCTCCCCGCCTTTGATCCCAAGAGCGCATTGATCTCATCATTGTCTCTCTGCTTACTCCTTCGGACCAACGACCTCCCGACAGCTGCTCTGGCAGCCTTCATTGCGATCGCCAGCAAGTTCGTCATCCGTTGGAACGACAAACACATCTGTAACCCGACAAATCTTGCACTGGCGGTCGTGCTCACAAGTGGTCTCGGCTGGATTTCGCCTGGGCAATGGGGACAGGTCGCCTGGGTTGGATTTCTGATTGCCTGCCTCGGCAGCCTCGTCATCACGCGCGCGGCGCGGGCTGATGTCACACTCGCCTTTCTTTCCTTCTACATCAGCCTGCTGGTCATACGAGCCCTGTGGCTTGGCGATCCACTGACTATTCCACTGCACCAGATCGAAAGCGGTGCGCTGCTCATTTTTGCCTTCTTCATGATCTCGGACCCGAAGACGACGCCGGACTCAAGAACGGGCCGGATCCTCTATGCCCTGATCGTCGCGCTCGCCGCTCTCTCTATCCAGTTTGGGTTCTACAACCCCAATGGACCACTGTGGGGCCTGATCATGTGCTCGCCGCTCGTTCCCTTATTGGATCGCCTATTCCCTGGTGCTCGATACGACTGGGCCAAGCCCACGAGTGGCCATACGCTCGCGTCTCTTCCGTTGTCATTCTCGCTTCAACCACACAGGAGGATTTCATGAAATATGTTATCGGGCCATTTGTCACCTTCCTATTTAGTCTGCTCCTATGGGGCGATGACGTCTCGGCATTCTGTGGGTTCTATGTTGGAAAAGCCGATACGAAACTCTTTAATAAAGCGTCTGAAGTGGTCATCGCTCGCCACGACAACAAAACCGTGATCACGATGGCGAACGATTTCAAAGGCGATGTCCAGGAATTTGCGATGGTCGTGCCGGTACCGACCATGTTGGAGAACGATCAGATCCACATCGGAGATCCGTCGGTACTGAAACATCTGGCCGACTATTCCGCTCCACGGTTAGTCGAATACTTCGACGAGAATCCTTGTCGACGCTATGAGTTCACGGAAGATAGGATGGGTTCTTTGAGAAATATGGCACCAGCCTCGACCCTTGCAAAACAAGAACGCGACAAAGCATTGGGTGTGACGGTCGAAGCCCAATACACAGTCGGTGAATATGACATTCTGATTCTTTCCGCCGAAGAAAGTCACGGGCTTGAAACATGGCTCAGCGAGAATGGCTATAAGATTCCTCATGGTGCTTTAGCTATCTTGCGCAGTTACTTAAAGCAGAATATGAAGTTCTTCGTCGCGAAAGTGAACCTCGTGGAGCAGTCGAAGCTTGGCTTTACTCATCTACGCCCTCTCCAGATCGCGTTTGAGTCACCAAAGTTCATGTTACCGATTCGGCTCGGGACCGTGAATGCCAAAGGAGCTCAAGAACTCTTCATCTACATGCTGACCAGGCAAGGTCGCGTTGAAACGACAAACTATCGAACGGTCCGCCTACCGGAAGCGCAGGACATTCCGCTCTACGTGAAAGACAAGTTCGGCGAATTTTATAAGGATCTGTTCACCCAGCAAGTGAAGCGCGAGAGTGAGCGAGGCGTCTTTCTCGAATATGCCTGGGATATGAACTGGTGTGACCCCTGTGCCGCGAATCCATTGTCAACTGAGGAGCTGCGCAGCTTAGGGGTCTTCTGGCAGGACAGTGCACGCATCAAGCAAAGAAAAGGGTTCATACCACAGGCACAGAACGTCTTTCTGACTCGCCTTCATGTTCGATATGATGCCGCTCACTTTCCCGAAGACCTGATGTTCCAGGAAACTGCTGATCGCAACAACTTCCAGGCTCGGTACATTCTCCGCCACGCCTGGACCGGCACAGATGACTGTCCTGCCGCTACGACCTATCGGCAACAGCTACGCGAGCGTTATGAGCGGGAAGCACAGACCCTGGCTCATCTGACCGGCTGGAATATCAGCGAGATTCGTAAAACGATGAACGTGGCCTCACTCCCAGGGGGTGAAGACAAGAAGTGGTACCAGCGGATCTGGAACAACTAGATCAAGCGCAGGCGGGCGAGGCTTCAAGCAGGTCCCGCCCACTCGCTACAACAATCGGCTCAATTCGGATTCGGCAACTTAGCTCTGGATAGAGAAGGACAAGGTATCAAGATCCATCGAGCTGTAGGTGGTTACGTGATTCTGGTTGGAGATTGTTGAAACCGATTGCTCCACCGACTGCTTGTGCTCTTCTTGCTTGGGTTTCGTGGAACCATCTAGCCTTCCCAGGAGATCCTTGTGCAATTGCTCAAAGAAATCCGGCAGGTACTTCTGGAATTTCTCCAACTTGGTATCAGCTTCCTTCAAGGCATCGAATACCTGTTGAATGAGCGACGCAAGTGGCGTGTCCTTCTC
Organism: Nitrospira sp.; assembly: GCA_016715825.1. NCBI lineage: Bacteria > Pseudomonadati > Nitrospirota > Nitrospiria > Nitrospirales > Nitrospiraceae > Nitrospira > Nitrospira sp. The sequence goes on from JADJXO010000001.1 coordinate 1,144,076, forward strand.
CGGCACAGTGAGAGGGGCGTCCTGAGACAAACCGGATGACGGGGTGGACGCCGTGGTACCGTTGGACAGCAGCGGGATCGCCGCCGCCGTCACAGGCGTCCCACCCGGGGTAGAGGTCGATGCCGTCACCACGGTAACGGATCGTAGCACCTCAACACGGAGGTCCAGACCGGAGAGCGTAGTCAACCGGCCGAATCGCTCGGCGAGTGAGGCCGTCTGTACGAAGGCCTGCTCATCTTGCCCTTCAACAAACCCACGAAAGATTCCGGAGATCTTTTGCACGAGCGTGTGGAGATCGCTGAGCTCTTGCTCATTGAGGTCGCCATCGACGGCAATACCGAATTCTCGCTGCAGGGAGTAGCGGGAATACTCGGCACCGATGCTAACTTCCTGTTGCCCAGAACCTCCATGAGCGTAGAAGCGACCTGCATGAAAGTTTGTGTCTATGTTCGCTCCTAGCGTAATGGTATCACCCTCTGCCGTCCTCACGGTCAGGCGACCGGACACCTCGTTCGAGACCATCGACCCAGTGATACCCGTCTCCAATCTAAGCGCTCTATTATCAGGCGTCGAACGGGGGTCGAAAAACCGGTGTGGATCGATGACAGTTAGCGCTTGAGTCTGCATGCGTCCCCTGCTCGTAATCGACAGAACAATGACCCGTTGTCATGTCTCTATCGGCCGCAACTGGGCTGAACTTAAGGAACACTGTGCTATAGTGGAAACCAGTGCATAGGCCTTATAATAAGGAGGATTCCATGCGAACTATCCTCGGCTGTGTTCTCGTTGGCACGATGGGTGTGATGCTCGTGACCACCGGCTGCACCGTGAAAGCGACGATCAAGCAGATAACCGATACCACGTCCAACGTGACTGGCACGACATCAGGACAGGCCTGGTGGAATGAAGACGGCCAGCTCAAGCCCGACTTCAAAACCACGGCGTTTGTCACCTTGAATCAAGCCAATCTTCAGCAAGACATGGCAGCCGGGCGAGGTGAATATCTATCGTCGGTGAGCCGGCTCTTGGGCGTTCCTAAAGAGCACCGGTCGGCGTTTTTCTCAACCATTCAGGCTAACTATGCCGACACAGTCAAGAAAGATCCCCCGGCACTGCTGGCGCTCCTTCGAAATACTTCGATGCCGTTCGTTCGATGACTGACATCAAGAATGGCGGAGGATCGCCTGCGCACCATTCCTCTCTTGGGAACAAGGCGCGGCATCCCCCTGTCGCCCGATCACCGTTCGTACGACAGCACCATCTTTGAGCACGAGGAAGTTCGTGGGGACCGCGGGAACGCGCGGTCCCGGCAACACAATTCCCGCCAGGTTCAGTGGGTCACAGGCAGACAGTTTCACCTCCACTCCGGCATTCGGGTTACCGCTCTTGCGTAACACGCGCAAGGCTTCTACTGCCTCCGGCAGGGCGAACTGTTCACCTGTGAATCCGGTGACAAATCGTCCGCCTCGGACCTCACCTTGCAATTCAAGCTTGCGATACACAACCAGAAGATCACGCCACGATTGAACCAGCGATTCCCGCTGGAGCAAATCGCGGAAGACAACGCCGTAGCGGCGCAACAGTTGACGAGCCGCGTTCTCGATGACAGATGACCGTACGCTCTCTGACTGGCTTCGCTCCCCGCTGGTTTCCAAGAACTGCCTCAGCAACGACCACCGTCCGGCTGAATACCGTGGCCGGCGAGCCCGCTCTCGCCCCTCGGCCCGACGTCGATGCGGGTCCATGAGCGCACGAAGATTATCAAACCCATCGGCCGTCACGATCCCTGCTGCAACAAGCTCCCATAACGCACCTTCAACCTCCGCCGGAAGGTGGTTGGTCCCCTTCGCCAGATCGGCAAAGAAGCTAGCGCCACGTTCGTGCAACAAACGTCGAACATCCTGAGCCACCGCACTCAACTGAGCGTAGGAATCTGCCCCGCGCATCGCCTCCTCACCGTGAAACAAGTTCAGCAGCCACTCACTGTCTTCCCTAGGAAAGACGGTGATCGGAGCAAGGCTCGTGGCCACGATGCGGCGTCGATTCAATTCTCCTCCTTGCAAAAACATCGGATGAGGCGAGAGGCGCCCCCAACTTACCGCTCCACTCAAACAGAGTCGGTCCAGGAATTCGGGCTCATACTTGGCCATGCGCAGTCTCATGAGCTGCGACTCCCATGAAGATGCGGCCGCCTCGTATCCAGCCAGCTGCTGAATGACCCGCAAGAGACCGGATTCACCATGTTGCCGAGATCCCGGTGACAGGTGCTGCCATTGCAGCAGGAATTGCATGAAGTCAGCCGCCGTGACCGGCTCGATCTCCTTGCGCAGCCTTCCAATCGTCAGTCGATGAATACGCGCAAGTAACCGGCGGTGACACCATTCGGGCGCATCGTCACCCGCTCGTGCTGAGGACGGCCGAAAGCGGCCACGAAGAACTTGGCCGGCAGCTTCGAGTCGCACCATCGCTGACTGGATCGGCTCGACTCGTAGTTGCAAACGCGTGGCGAGCTCAGCTACGGTCGTCGGTCCGGTACTCTCCATCCACCCCTGCAGAATGCCATCACATGCCTCGTCATCGTCTCCCACCAATGCCCGTTCGACTTTCTCTCGGTGCTCAGTCGCCACCCATCCACTTGCCATGAGTTCCACCGCGCGGCCAGACTCGATTAACTCTGGAAGGAACGGCTGCCATTCAGCGACCGTCTCATGAGGAACCCAGACCAGCGTGAGCAACGCGTCATGGAGCTCATCGGCGTCGCGCACAACGGGCCAAGACTCACGGACGACTTCATCGATGGCCTCAGAATCGAGCGCCCCGACTTCCCCGACCAGGTCTGACGGCAACGTTCGCCGCATTTCCACCGCTCGCGCTCGACGCTCTTCCAGCGGCGCATCATCGAGAAAGGCATAGGGATTCGCGTTCAGAATTTCATGGCTGAAGACGGACGGGGCCGGCGTCTCGACCGCAAGACAACGGATCTGACCCGCTTCGATCTGTTGCAGCACTGCCGTTAATCCTTCGACATCCATCGCCTCAGTCAAGCAATCGCGGAGCGTTTCCTTGACCAACGGATGGTCCGGAATCTGTCGCGCCGCCCGCTCCCCTGTCAGATTCTCCTGGCAGGCAATGGCATCCGGGAAAATGGCCGCCAGGAGATCCTCGGATTTCATCCGCTGAATTTGCGGAGGAACCTTCTTGCCGTTGGTAAATCGCAACAGCGCCAACGATCGCGAGGCATTCCACCGCCAGCGCGTAGTGAACATCGGAGCCAGCAGCACAGCCTGAACCAGCACCTCACGAACCGTCTTCGAGTGGAGATAGCCAAACACCGATTCCAGCGGGAAACTGTGCTTCTCGCCGAGGGAAATGACGAGGCCGTTATCGGTCGCCGCAGCCTGCAACTCGAAGTCGAACGTCACACAGAAACGTTTCCGAAGTGCTAATCCCCACGCCTTATTGATTCGGCCACCGAAAGGAGCATGAATCACCAACTGCATTCCACCACTCTCGTCAAAAAACCTCTCCGCAACGATGGTGGCCTGCGTCGGCACCGCTCCCAGGACCATCTTTCCTGCTAGCACATACTCGATGGCCTGCTGCGCTCCGCGTGGATCAAGACCACAGTCCTCTTTCAACCACTGCATGGCTGACACCGATGCGCCAGCCTGGTCCAGAATTGCCTGCCGAAGGCTTGCCACTTCCAAAGAAAGTTCCGCCGTCCGCGAGGGAGCCTCCCCGCGCCAGAATGGAATGTTCGGCGGCGCTCCCTGCGCATCTTCGACACGGACCTTCCCGGCTTCCACTCCCTTGACGCGCCACGACGTATTGCCTAACAACATAATATCCCCGGCCAGGCTTTCAACGGCGAAGTCTTCGTCGACCGATCCGACGACGGTCCCATCCGGCTCCGCAACGACGGCATAGTTGGCTGTGTCGGGAATTGCACCACCGGACGTGATCGCTGCCAGCCGTGCGCCACGTCGTCCCTTGAGCCGATGATTGATTCGATCGTGGTAGAGATACGCAAGCCCCCGGCCGCGCTTCGTGGCGATACCATCTGCCAGCATCCGCACGACAGCATCAAATTCCCCTCGCAGCAGGCCTCGATAGGGATAGGCCAGCCGGCACAACGTAAATAGTTCGTCCTCACTCCAGCTCTGTGTCGCAGCAGCGGCGACCAGCTGTTGGGCAAGAATGTCGAGCGGCGCGGGAGGGACCTCGATCCGGTCCAGCACTCCAGTGCGAATGGCCCGCACGAGCGCGGCACACTCCAGGAGTTCATCCCGGGTCATGGCAAAGAGGCGACCCTTGGGAATGGCGTGAATCCAGTGGCCTGCGCGCCCAACCCGTTGCAACGTGGTGGCAATGGCGCGAGGAGAGCCGATCTGGCAGACCAAGTCCACGGTGCCGACGTCGATGCCCAATTCTAGCGAGGCCGTTGCAATCACCACGCGGGTCTTGCCGCTTTTCAATCGCTCTTCCGCCCCGAGCCTAATCTCTCGAGAAAGGCTGCCGTGGTGAGCCGCTACCGCATCGGGGCCAAGGTCTTGCAGCCGTTCCTCTAAGTAATGCGAGACTCGCTCCGATAACCGTCTGGTATTGACGAACACCAACGTCGAGCGATGTTGACGGACAAGTTCCGCCACTCGGTCATAGACCTCGGACCAGACCGCATTCGTAGCGATGGCACTCAATTCGTCTTTTGGTACCTCTACCGCGAGGTCCAGCTCGCGCCGATGGCCGACGTCGATCATCTTTGGACGAGTGCGAGACCCCACCAGATACTCTGCGACTAACTGGATGGGACGTTGTGTAGCGGAGAGACCAATACGTTGAGGCTTGGCGAATGTGAGCGCCTCCAGCCGTTCCAGCGACAGCGCGAGATGGGCACCTCGCTTGTTCGGAGCCAACGCATGGATTTCATCTACGATCACCGTCTGTACTGTCTGCAAAAGCTTTCGGCTCTTTTCGGCCGTTAATAAAATGAACAGTGACTCCGGGGTTGTGACGAGAATATGAGGCGGCCGCTTGAGCATCTGCTGGCGATCCGCCATTGGCGTGTCACCCGTCCGGACTAACACACGCAGCTCCGGCATCAGCAGCCCGGCTTCCATCGCCAGTTGCCCGATCTCAGCTAGCGGTTTCTGGAGATTTTTTTGGATATCGTTGCTCAGCGCTTTCAGCGGCGATACGTACAGGACATGGGTGTGATCATCAAGTTCTCGTGCGAGGCCCTGTTTAAAGAGCCGGTCGATGCAGGAGAGAAAAGCCGCGAGGGTCTTGCCGGAGCCGGTAGGTGCCGCGATCAACGCGTCTGATCCGGACTGAATCGCCGGCCAGGCTTGGACCTGAACCTCGGTCGGTTGACCAACAGACGAAGAAAACCACTTGGCGATGATCGGATGGAATTCTAAACGTCCCATCGACGGCATCTTATCATGCACACAGCATAGAGACACGCCGGTCCCCTAGCCACTCCGACCGGACCTGGCGCTCGGTCCCTGTTTCGAAGCCCATGGTATTTGTGGCATGATAATACCGATGCATCTCTCCATCATCATCCCGGCGTTCAACGAAACACGTCTGATCGAGCGGACGCTGCAGTCCGTCGCGACCTCGATCGCCGAGAATCAACACACAGGCTTCACCGCCGAAGTCATCGTCGTGGACAATAATTCCACCGACAACACGGCAGAGCTCGCCAGACAGGCTGGCGCACAAGTCGTCTTTGAACCGATCAATCAAATCGGACGAGCACGAAATACGGGAGCTGCTCAGGCAACAGGAGAGTGGTTGTTGTTTTTGGATGCCGACAGTCTGCTCAGTCCTGGCCTGCTCGCCGACATCTTGCGGATGATCGAATCCGGTCAGTATGTCGGATGCGGCAGCACGTTGCGCATGGACGGGTTACCTTGGTGGGGTAACCTGATCCTCAAACTCTGGACGGCCTCCTCGGTTCTCTGTCGCTTGGCCGCTGGTGCGCTGATCGTCTGTCGCCGCGATGCCTTTCAGCAAGTCGGTGGATTTGACCAAGAGCTCTATGCGCTAGACGAAATTCGCCTCAGCAAACAGTTGAAACAGTGGGGACGTGAGCGAGGCCTTCAATTTACCATCCTGACCACGCATCCGCTGGAAACGTCCTCCCGCAAGATCTCGCTCTACTCAGGCCGTGAGGTCGCCAGTCTGATGTTCCGCATCTTTTTTCTGCCGAGAAGAACCTTGTACGACAAGAAGCACCTCTCCGTCTGGTATGACGGACGACGGTAAGTTTCCGTCCCCTCGCCGCACGAAATCATTATGAGCGCATTCGACTCATCACACGTGGACAGCACTGTTACCGTTCAGAGCAAGCTTGTCCACGACGAAGGTGCATGCCGCGCCATAAAATGTTCACGCAGCCGATCCTGATTGGCCGGTGACAAAGACCGACCAGGGAGTAGCACCATGGTTTCTTTGACCAGTGTGATCTGTAGGACATAGGCCCGGCAACCGGTACAAGATGGTCGCTGACCTTCATGTTGATAATGGTTGGAAGCCGCCCTTCCAAGAAATCCGTTGCCCCATTGGCAATCTCATGGCACGTCACCTCGTTGTCGATCGATCGAGAAGGATGGTTACTCATGAGAGGAGCCTCCGGTTCAGGCGCTTTAGCCATGAGTCTCCCACCTCACAGATTTCTTACATTGTCTTTCAGGATGATGACATACTGATCGAATTCTCCTCGCTCCTGCCCGATCTTTTCCTCAGCCAAGCACCTTTTCAACCGCTACCCGAACTCGCTCCCGCGCCCGATGCAACCGAACATAGAGGTGCGTCTTCGTAATCTTCAGCAGGTCGCAGACTTCCTTCGCATCCACTCCCTCAACATCGCGCAGTATCAACACTTCTTTGTCACGAGGTCTTGGTCATGAGGAAAGAGCCTCTGGACGTCTTGGGCATAGTGGCAGGTTTTGCCCTCTATGACTCTCGTGCAGGGAGTGCCGTGGAGACCGTATTCGACTTGATCTAAGTAGCCGTCACCTTTCCAAAAGGCAAGCGTGCGGATGCGGGACTCGGGCAGGAGATACCCCACGAAGGCATAGCGAATATCCAAGGACGCCGCGACATGTTTAACCAGCGCCCGAAGAAAGTCCGATCCGGTAGAGGCAACCGTGCCCTCGACGAGGGAGCGGAGAAACTCGTCAGCTTTGTAGCGGGCCTCCAGCCGCTGCGGATCGTTGAGCGCCGTTACGTCACCCCTTATGTCAGCCCGGTCAACGTGCGGAACGTGGGAGAGGAGCACACTGGCGCGAGGAAGGTTAGCGCCGGGCAGGAAAGCGCTGCAACTATAGGCACAGATGCTGACTGCTGCGTGAGGGCATGGTGGCCCTGCAGCTGGCACAGAAGACTTCGAGACCCCGTATGGTGTTCTCAGAGATCTCCCCCGGAGACTGAGCAATTGAGACCAACACTTGTCCCGGATGGGGTGTTAGAGTGATTGAGTCACAAAACAATTTTACACTTGGAGGTTCTGATGCATGGGATGAGTCGTATTCTGTTCGTGGGATTAGGTATCGCATTAACCGGCTATCTGAGCGGAGCACCAGTCTTCGCCGCCGATAAACCAATAGAGGATGGGTCCAAGATCGTGATTACCTCCCCTAAAGCCGGGGACAAGGTCAAGGATAGCTTTGAGCTAAAATACGAGTTGACCAAGGGGTCGCAGGCTGCCCATGCCCACGTCTTCGTGGACAACGAGTACCAGAAGGGTTTTGGCGGAACGTTTAAGGGCCTGAGCAAGGGGACTCACCAGATCACCGTGACAGGCGCAACCAAAGACCACGCCCTCGTCGCAGCCACCCAAACAATCACCGTCGACGTCCAATAGGACTCCAACCAGCCGGTCTCACGCCGCCAGGGTCGATTGAAGAATTGGCCCTGGCGCGCCTGGCTCCCAATCCCGCGTCCGTCCATTCATCAGCAGTCACCCCGCTCTAGGAACAAGTCTTTTCCCCTAACCATCACGGTTTGTAAGACAATGGTATCGCCGCCAAGGCCTGTGCCTATAATGATGAGGTCGTAATGCGTCGACATGAGAGAGAGTCAGACGTATGAGCATGGTCTTACAGCCTGGGAGGAACGACACCCCTGTCGCTCCCTTACTCCCGGAGTGCGCACGCTGGACCAATTCGATTCCAAAGTTGAGGGCGGTGCTCCCTCCATGGGCGCAGTAGGACCGGCAAAGGTGTCGTTCCATGCAAAAACTTTCCGTCGAACGCACAACAGGGGGAAAAGATTTACGAGCAAGCTTAGAAGGAGCACGTGCATTAAAAGGTATCGACCGTAACAGGCCTAGAAAGTCGAATGGTCTGCATGGTTAAGCAATCGTCTGCCCAAAAGAAGTTTCTATGTTGGTGTGGATCAGACCGGGAGTATGGCAAGTGCCATCGCGATCGGGATAAACAAATCCCGCTAAAATCCCATGAAATCGGCGCTGAGTTTCGCAAGGCATTCGCCAGGAAGTACTGTCTACATCCTCAAAACTCCTCAGCAATCTGCTCGCAGCACATTGTGAAAGCTCATAGTGTTTCAGTGTCATCGAATCTACAGAGCATCGCAGAAGATGGCCACGTCCTACGCTTCTATTACCCTCCCAAGGCACCATTGGAAGCCCGTGGACGTGTGACGGCACAACCTATTGGAATCAAAAAGGCATCTACCTTTACAGGTTTTTGTAAACTACACGACTCCCAGACCTTTTCAGCCATTGACCAACCCATTAAGCTCCTCACATCTGAGCACTGCTTTCTCCTCGCGTTCAGAGCGCTGTGCCAGGTAATCTTTACCAAAGCGGCATCATTCGCCGCGAGTCCAACTCTCCGGCAATTTGATCGAGGAACTCCTCCCCACATCCAGCAGGCGCATCAGAAATTTTGCTCTGATAGAGAATTCAGCCTGATGGTCGGCTTGCAGGATTTACACCGCGAGAAGGCCGAATTCGATCGGCACCTTTTGAGGCGAAATTTTGAGGCAATCTCTTACTATGCTCTTGATTTAGACCATGCCCCGCAGATTGTTTGCAGTGTCTCCTTCTCGCCAGAAGTCGACTTCGAAGGTAACCAGCTTCAATCTCTGGAAAATCCTGACATTCATGCCGACATGTGCACCTGTTCCATCATTTCCACTCAGCGTGGTGGGGCAATAGTGTTTGCCTGGTTGAAGGAAACTACCGGCGCATCAATCCGATTGATTAAAAGCCTCGATAGGCTTAAGCCATGTCAAGTTCTTAGTGCGATTGTACGTCTCGTGTTCGAATGCGGTGAGAACGTATTTTTTTCAAAGTCATGGTGGGACGGTTTGGATTTCAAAACTCAAATGGTGCTAGAGAATCGGGCTAATTCGATAACTGACAAACCTACTAGCATATTACTCGAAGATGGATATCGGCCCGTTCTTTGGTCGATCGTATCAAAGTCAATATCCCCAACTCTCCAGATTGCACTTGAATAGTTCCAAAACTTTTAAGAAGGCAGGCCCGTTTCTCGACGTGCGGCGATTGGATGCATCATTATGATGATTCCTGCCGGGTATATGGCCAAGCGAGTGGTGAGGAAACCTGACTGGCTAAAGGCGGAGTTGAAGATATCTATTCAGTGAGCGGATGTGCTTCCAAAGATTTTGCCGATTACATCACGTTCTGGGAGCACAATGGCTACTGGTTCTTCCACTCTCCCGACATCATTGAGCAGGTGGCACAGGAGCACTCGATTGATCTTGCTGGGACGACGATGTTCTATTACGAAGTCTACGAACAGGAATTCGATGACGTGAAAGAACAATGGTGCCCGTACGAAAGAGAGGAATCCTTCACCACTAATGTTCGCTTGCCAGACCAGAAGATCCTTACGGGATTTGATATTGTGAGCAGCACCCCGAGAAACAGCCCTGAATGCTTGCCGCTTTCGTGCAACTCGCTCGCTGACGAGATTCGAACCAATTCACATTGTCTACTCCCAGACTTCGAGACAGCAAAGCGGCTTGTCGAAACGGGACGATTCAAGGATTCAGAGCCTGGTCCGTACAGAATCTTCGTGGTGTACAGTTTAGTCTAGAAGCGGATAAGTCTCCATTTCCAGACTCGCAGCAGCTTCTCGTGACCTGGCTGACACCCGTTTTCGATGCTGGTATACTTGATACATGAGCAAGGTTGAGCAGATCGAACAGCAGATAGAGAGCCTCACGCCTGATGAACTTACGGCGTTCCGCTCGTGGTACGCGGCGTTCGATGCTGAGGCGTGGGATCGTCAGTTTGAGGCCGATATAAAAGCTGGGAAGCTTGATGCACTGGCTGATAAGGCGTTTCGCGCTCACACCTCCGGCCAATCAACGAAGCTTTGATTCATCACGCCTCACCTGATTTCTGGAGAGTTGCTACAACGACCTTCCTGCTCCAATCCGTGAACAGGCTGACAAAGCTTTCGATCTGCTAAAAGAAAATCCTCAGCATCCTTCGTTGCATTTTAAAAAAGTGGGGCGTTTCTGGTCCGCTCGCGTCGACCTCAACTATCGAACCCTTGGTGTGGATGCACCCGATGGCGTCGTATGGTTCTGGATCGGCAGCCACGCGGAATATGACAAGCTGATTCGATAGCTCCGTTTCACGGCAAGCGGTAGGCGGGATGAGGGTGCCTAAGTCTTCCGACTCTCCTGAATACGAAAGCGCTGGGTGATGGCCGTCAGGACTTCCTTGGCTTCTGCTTCGTCAAGGCCTGCGCCGAAGCGAATGGTTTTTGTCCCATAATCAAAGGCAATCACTCCGCCGCCGATTCCCCACAATTGAAGGCTTGATGAGAGATCCAACGGATTAAAGGGGACCGGCGCAGGGCGAAGCGCTCGCATCTGCGTCAGATCATAGTCCTTGTTAAACCCGAATCCTCCGATGTCATGGCGAGTCCGAAAAATCTGTCCGTGCACCATGACAATCTCTTTCCCCACGACCTGCCAGAGGATGGCATAGATGGCGAACAGGCCACCGACCGTCCACACGCCAAACCATGCCAGCATGAACAACTCCCCTTCAGGCGGTGCATCGCCCCTCAAGAACTGGCTGGAGACCATGTATTCAGCCACCGCCCAACCACAGATCCAAAACCCCAGGAAGAAAATCACAAACCAACTACGAGTATAGGGAATGACGATGCGAAGCCCCTGCGACGTATCCGCGATGGTAATTCGAGAAGAATAGGGTTGGATCGTTGCCATCAAATGCATCCTTGTAAACGATGGGTATTATGACATGTCCGGCTAGGTGAGTCCCAGAGGAATTGGCTGGACATTACAGAACAGACGCGAGTTCTGGCTCCCGGCCCGCCAAGTAGGCCAACTCTACGGCATCGCTATGAGCAGAGAAGCCGGCTCGATCTGAGTATCTATCTGATCATGGAGCAGGAATGCTCGGGCCGATCTTATCCAGGATAACTTGCTTGACCTGCTTCGCAAATCGCTTGGAGACTTCTACATTTTTCAGCACATGGCCGGACTCTGACACCGTATAGGTGGCAGGTGGCATCTTGGACGTGATAGTCGCTTCAAAAATGACTGCCAAGACCTTGCTCCGCTTGCCCGTCTTTCGATCGATCCTATAGGCTTCTTTCAACGACACCTTTGGTGAAACCTCGACGGCCTCCACCCGGATGCGTGGCCTTAAGAGGCCTGACCGGTCATTATGCTCATCCGTGAGCTTGATGATGGGGTCTCCGACAAATTCGCGTCGGATCTGTTCCGCCACCACTCCTTTCGACCGTTCTGCCCGCTGCATGTTATCATCCAATACCGGCGGAGCAAGATCCACATAGATAGGACCCTCGGGCTGCCTTTTGGGGACAAAGCCAGCTTGCGTATGTTGGTTAATCTGTCCGGCACTGACCTCTTCCACTGTGGCTTGAGCAGCAACCAGCTGTTTGGCTATCGGATCATCAGCCTCATGGATGGTCGACTTTCCGCTCTGGTCGGTCTCGTACACAAGCGTGTTTACCCCTTGGTTATCAACCCGATAGACCTTCTTCTCACCGTTCACATTTGACGTCACATAGCCAGTGGAACAGGCCAGGATCATCATACAAGCGGCAGTGAGACCAGCTGAACGGATGATGCGGATCGCGTAACGAAGTTCAACAGGCATGCGGTACACTCCTTATGCTTCTGCGGGAACCAACGACACCCCGTGTAAAATCCATCGACCTATGACAACAAGTGTAGCAGCACCAAGCGCAATCGCCAGACTGCCTATCCGGCCGGCTCGAGGACTCAAGAAATCTGCACGGGCTGCCGATTCTTAGAGAGTGGTTGCACAAGCAGTGTCTGCAATGTGATTGACCGTCCTACGTACCAGGTCGCTGTATTCACCGTTCGATTCATACAAAATAGATCTTGGCTACCTCTCCCCTCTTAGCTCACCCGGTGATTCGCAAGCGCGTCGTCATCATAGGGGGCGGGTTTGGAGGAATGACGGCTGCGCGTTTCCTGGATGATGTCAACGTCGTCCTGATCGACCGTACGAACCACCACGTCTTCCAACCGTTGCTCTACCAGATGGCCACCGCCGCGTTGTCGCCCAGCGACATTGCCTGGCCGCTTCGCACTCTCTTCCGCTCGCAACCGAATGTTCTGGTGGTCCTGGATGACGTGGTATCCGTCGACCGAACCGCCAGAGTTGTCCGCCTCCGAGACAGCGCTCCGATTGAATTTGACGCACTCGTCGTGGCCCCAGGATCGCGACATGCCTATTTCGGACATGCCGAGTGGGAAGCCCTGGCGCCGGGGCTCAAAACCATCGGTGATGCCGTCCATTTACGTGAACGGATGCTGTTCGCGTTTGAAGTCGCAGAACGACAACGGGCCGAGACCGGCACACAGGATCGTCTCACGTTTGTCATTGTTGGGGGAGGACCTACTGGGGTCGAGTTCGCCGGTTCACTCGTAGAAATTGGAAGAAAGGCCATGGGACCAGATTACCCTCACCTGCACTTGGAGGATCTCTCGATTGTCCTCCTGGAGGCCGGCCCACGTGTGCTACCGGGCTTCGATCCGAAGCTGTCTGCAAAAGCGCTGAACACTCTCGAGCACATGGGCGTTACAGTCAAACTGAACACCCCAGTCACTGCCGTACATTCCGACGGGGTCATGGTTGGGAGGGAATGGGTCCCGTCTCCTCATGTCATCTGGGCCGCGGGTAACAAGGCATCGCCACTCCTGAACACATTGGCGGCTCCTCAAGATCCCTGCGGTCGGGTCAAGGTCCAACCAGATCTGACGATCCCGGATGACCCTTGGATTTGTGTCATCGGCGACGCCGCCCATTGCCTCGACGGGGATGAGAAACCTTTGCAGGGAATCGCTCCGGTCGCCATAAAAGAAGGGCAATACGTGCCCGAGCAACGTCCACCCTTTACGTATACGGACCGTGGCATGCTGGCGACGATCGGCCGCGGTCAGGCTGTTGCCCAGATCGGACTGTTCCGCGCTTCAGGATTCTGGGCTTGGACCTTCTGGTGTATGGTTCATATTTTCTTCCTCATTGGATCAAGAAATCGAATACGCGTGATGTCCGAATGGACCTGGTACTACCTGACCTTCAAACCGGGTGCAAGATTGCTGGGTGAACAGCCCGGCACTCAGTCTGCTGTTTCATCCACGGACCATGCTCCTGAACCTACCGAAGAGAAGCGACGCCCTCGCCGCCGTGCTGCGTGAGATCCTGACCCGTACCCTCTCCAGGCATCAGGCCTCCCTCATCTCCGATCACATGTCAGTGATTCGACCTCCACAATAGCCCTAGCCTTCGAGGCCTCCTGATGGGTGGAAATGCTCTTTACCATTTTCCGGCATGCGCTCCGCCGTCGACAGGCAATACCTCCCCGGTCACAAAACTCGTTTCAGTCCGGGAGAACACGGCATCGACGATCTCTGAGACCTTTCCCCATCCGTTGGATGGGATGGAGCATTTTCAAGAACTCATGTGTCTCCGGTTGCCAGAACCGTCGGGCAAGACAAATTAACCGGTTGAGATCAGGGGTTGATTTTGCGATGATTCACTGACGAGATCGAGCGAAATATTGGGAGACATCCCTTAACTCTCTTTCATTCCCCAGGATGAAACACCTTCACACTTCAACGGTAGGCAGCATTGTCCGACTCACCTGTCAACGGACGTTCATGAAGAGGGTACGCGCAGCCTTCTTCACAAGCGCATGGCTGTTGATCATCGTTGGATGCGCCGGGATCGAGTCCCGACAACCGCTTTCTACTGTCTCTTCGGTGAATCTCGCTCGTTATGCCGGGACGTGGTATGAGATCGCCAGGTTGCCGATGTGGTTTCAACGGCATTGCGTCGATTCGAAGGCCGTGTATGCGATACTCCCAAATAACAAGGTCCATGTGCATAACGAATGTGTGACTGACTCAGGGACCCTCGATCAAGTCGACGGGGTGGCGACGGTCGTTGACCCCACGACGAATGCCAAATTGTCGGTGGTATTCGACAATTTCTTTGCGCGGCTTGCTGGTCCGTCCCGTGATGGTAACTATTGGATCCTCGAGCTTGCCCCTGACTATCAGGTCACCATGGTCGGGACGCCGGACCGTCGCTACCTCTGGATCTTGTCACGTACTCCCAATCTCGACATGACCACCTATCAAGGCTTGATTACCAAGGCTCAGAATCTTGGTTTTCCTGTATCGAGGCTGATCAAAACGAAACGTCCCGACGGCAGTTCTGCCAGTTCTCGAGGGTTCCTGACGTAGAACGCGACCTTCTTGCGAGACGCTGTTGGTTGACACCCGCCTCTCTCCCCACGTAGGTTTCCTCCTTCACCACGCGAATGGACACATTTGCCCAAGATATCAGCACCGTGGACTTATCACTGGTCCTCCCTCTACTTGTCGTTTTCACGATCGGAGGCATCGGGTGGTTTTTCATCCGCCGCTTCATCACCAATACGACAGACGAGTTCCGTGAATATCAGCCGGCCCTCCGCATCACCAACCTCTCGATCATGAACACAGGCGACGTGATCACTGTGACACCCGACGTAGAAAACCTGGGTCCAGGAGTGGCCTACGATTGCGTGCTTCAGCTGACTGGATGGGATGGAAGTTTTTCCGTGAAAGCGCTGTATCCTCACGGCCCTCGATATCGGAGCCATTCCATCCCTATTGCGTTGGGGCCAGGCGCTCCAGTCCGCATGAAGCCGATGAGCCGCAGCTACTTACGATTGTCGTATTGCGATCTCTGGGAGCACCGATACGAATGCTGGTATCCGGTTGTCCAAGTCCAGAGCGCCCATAGCCGCCTCTACAACATCCGTATTGATCTCTCAGAAGCCGAGTTCACAGAACCACATCCATCAGTCCTTGAAATGTGGAAACTGCTGCGACAAACTTCGCGCGATGAAGCCGATGATGAACATGAATGATATCCAGAAGATACGACTGCGTTCCCCTCGAGCATCACTCGGTGGGTATGTGCTGCTTCCACGATTGATCGACAAGGTCCGCTTGCTCGCCGAGCGCCAGCTCCCACAAGACTATTGGTCCAACGTCCTTAAAGCAGGGAACACACTCGATGGCCGATTCCTTACCTATGCCGGAGTGGACGCAGAAGGCCTGCGGCAAGCCATTCTTTCGAGTCAGACCGATGAAGATGTCTTGGTATGGATACAGACTCACGCGAAACCCACGACGGCCGAAGATAATCGAGCATGGGCAGAACAACTCGCAGCATACCGACCCGATGAGAGCGTCGTCGAGTACCGCAAACGCATGTACCCAGAACTCGCTTCAATAATCGATATCGCCCTTCTCAGCGTCTTTGACCTCATCGATTTGGACGAAGGACGGCTCTCGCTGAACCAACTGAGGAAGTCCTCAGTGGATTGATGCCCGAGCCCTAGTGGGAGACTTGCAATCAGAGCTCCTGAGCCGTACCATTTTCAGAGTACACAGTCTGATTGGTTCCGTCGTCCTAGCACACACGTAAGAGTCGGTTGCGCGGATCGACGAAGACCCACCTGTACCGGCTTAGGAAGGAGAAACCCCAATGCCTCAGAAAGTTCAAATCGATCCCATTATCAAAATAGCGAAGACCGATGAGGAGTGGAAGAAACAGCTATCGGCTCCCGCCTATCGTGTCCTACGGCATGAAGATACGGAGCGCCCGTTCGTGAATCCGTTACATGAGAATCATGAATCTGGGATCTATTATTGTTCGGGCTGTAACCTGCCGTTGTTCTCTTCTGAACACAAGTTCGACAGCGGTACAGGGTGGCCTAGCTTTTGGCAACCGATCGATCCACGAGTCGTCGAGACTCGAACCGACTTCAGACTCTTCATCCCACGAACGGAAGTTCATTGTGCCCGCTGTGAAGGCCACCAAGGCCATGTGTTTAAGGATGGGCCAAAGCCGACCGGGCTACGCTACTGCATTAACGGAGCGGCCCTGAAATTCCTGGCAGGATGATGCCTTCGAATGGTCCCCGCTCTCGACCCGATCTTTAGACGCTCGAGATGCGGTTTTCTATCGCGCCGGCACGCTGAACTACCGCTAGCGCTTGCCGACTCATTCGCAGTACAATCGACCGGTACGCATCATTGAACCAGGATCGTCATGTTCCGCCGAGTACTACCATTTCTGATTTTCCCCCCGTTCCTGCTTTCATGTGGAGAGTCAGGTGGGCTGGTTACCTCCGAGACCGGCCCCTGTTCGCTCGTCACGGTGGCTGAAGCACAAGAAGCACTAGGAGAACCAGTCCAGGAGGGAATCCTTACGGATCCAACAACCTGTCTGTTCAAAGCTCAACGGCACGAACACCATGTCGTCACTGTTCAAGTCGATGAGTCGGCCGGCAAGGATCAGCGCGTGTGGTTCAATAAAGAGCGGCTCCGCCGTGACAGTCGGCTCATTGCAGGGCTCGGCGAAGGTGCTGTTCGAGTCGACTCACCCACATTATCTCGATTGACCTTCTTGCATAGGAACGCCCTTGTAACTGTGATCGTCGCATCGACCAAGCAGAAACATCTTAGTGAGTCTGTCACCCGCTTGAGTCTGGCTGCCGCAAGCCATTCTGGAGCGACATCCACCACACCTCTTACACCTCCCGTTTCCAACCTCACTGCAAAGGATGAAACGAGTCCCCATCCGGTCTCGCGACCGACGCCAGTCATGCTCTCCCAAACACGTCCTGGCCCCTCCGATGCTCAGTCCGGACCGCAGAAAGCTCCGGCTCTTGATCCGACCCACCTTGTCGGTACCTGGCACTCACGTCTCACACAAGGAACGACCCAGCATGATATGCTCTTGATCATCAAACCGAACCTGACATGGTCCCTCTCGTCCATGATGCAATTTGATGGTGTCTTGAATGCTGAGTCCGGTTTGTGGTCGCTCGAACGAGCCAACACGTTCAAAGGCCTAGGGTGGAAGGGCACCTACCGGAAAAAAACAGCAAAGTCGTTCTCCAGCACTGGTAGCGTCCAGGCCACGTGGTCACGGCTTGCAACAGATCAAGACCCGACACTCGTTCCAATAGAACTCTGGAAACTGCGACGCGATTCAACCAGTGTCCCCGTGTTCCAAATCAAAACCGTTGATCCTGATATTGTCGGGCAATGGGAAGGGATCGGCACCTATGCGGGTGGTTCCGCCGCATTTGTGTGGGGGATTAAACCTTCTGCCGCAACCGACTTATTGATCGTCGAATCACTCCGAGGGACCGTGCAAACCAAGAACAGCCTTCTGCAACTTCAACCGATCAAGAAGCAGAAAGGCCAACGAGTCAGCGTCGTCGCCCTCTATGACCATGGTCTTACGACCACCGATGGGAAGAATACGCTTCGCTGGAGCAAGCTCTCTCCCGAATTGACGGAAAATCATCAGCTCTAGCGACGACTCTCACTATCCTCGTTTCCCTTGAAAGGACTCTCGCCGATGGTGCATCCCCCTGAGCGTATTGGATTTGTTGGTGTCGGCCGTATGGGCGCCAATATGGCCAGGCGTTTACAAGAACAGAGATATCACATCGCCGTGGTTCACGACTGTCATACCGGAGCCGCGGAAGCTCTGGCACAGGAGCTGGGTTCAGAACTAGCCACGTCACCGGCGCGTGTCGCTGAGCTATCGGATATCGTCATAACGGTCGTATCCGACGACGCGGCAATGCGTGAAATTTATACCGACACGGACTTGACCAGCCTGATGGCATACGCGAAGGATCGCCTGTTCATCAACTGTGCAACTGTGACACCGACTCTTCACATTAACATCGAACGAGCAGTTGAACGACGTGGTGGTACTGTCCTTGAAGCCTGTATGGCGAGCAGTATCACGCAAGCGCGTCAGGGTACGCTCTATCTCATGTGCGGAGGTAGACAACCGGTGTTCGAACGAGCCCGTCCAGTGCTGGATGCCCTTGCTCAGACAATCCGATATATCGGTCCAGCCGGGGAGGCGGCAAAGGTGAAAGCCTTGGTGAACCTGGTGATGAACAGCAATACCGTTGCATTAGCCGAAGGTTTAGGACTGGGTTCGGCGCTCGGCCTCGATCTGACCCTGCTCCGGGAGGTCTTCAGCCAAACAGGAGCCGCTTCACGAGTCCTGGAAACGGACGGTGAAGATATGCAGCAACGGGCGCATGACTGCTACTTTTCGGTCGTTCACGCCGCAAAAGATTCGGCTATTGCGCTCGACTTAGCCACCCAGGTAGGTCTCTCCCTTCCAGTCGGACAATCCGCGTTAAATCAATATCGACGTTTGATTGAATTGGGCAAGGGTGACTTAGATAAATCCGCTGCAGCCGAATTAACCTTTCGAGATCGACTTGGCTCACCTCCAAAACCGAGTTGACAGCTCCTCGTCGTGGAGATTGTGGCAACGCGTCTCGCAACCGGACCTTGATCGGCAGGACATATACGCGGCGGTCACGATCGAGGAGCAGAAGAATCGATGGGCGCTCTTTGAACTCAAACTTGGGTGGAAAAGAAGCTCTTCACCTGATCTGTGGGCACACAGCCGACCAAGAGATCACCATCAGGAGCGACGACCAGCGGCACCCCATTCTGTCCGGTAGCATGCCAAGCCGTTTCCCATTTTTGGGCGATTACACGGCTCTCATCATCCACGTCATCCATACCCCCTGCCCCCGAAAGTCGCTTGACAACGTGAGGATCAGAAATGTCTTGCCCCTCGCACCAGAAGGCACCGTAGGTTCGTTTCACGAAGTCCATCCCCAGCTGAATATCTTGTCGCAGTAGCGCAGCCGCTTGTTCGATCGCCGGTAAGGTATTCGGTTTTCCGCTCGGCAGGCTGATTGGAAGACCGGGAGCGAGTCGCTGCACAACCGTCACTTCATGCTTCAGCTCAGCACCTAGGGAGCCATCCCAAGGTTTCATAGGCCGCGGCAAATGCGGTGCATGTTGAACTCCACGCCACTCACACAGATGAAGCAACCCCAGCTCGTGCAATCGTTCATGCAACGCATAACAGAACGGGCAGTTGAAATCGCTATACAGAAAAAACCTGCCGGCTGGAGGAGTCGTCGTCATGTGGCTACTTTACCGAAGTGAATTGAAAGAATCCACTGGGATCAGACTCAAAAAGTGATGGAGGCAGCCTGAAGTCAGGAGTGGGTTTGTTGCAGCAATTTCTTAAGATTGGTGCGGAGTGTGGGCAATGTGAGCGGCTTCGTTAACACGGTATCCATACCAGCCATAAGACACTTCTGGGCATCGTCATCTGATGCATGGCCGGTGAGAGCCATGATGGGCAGATGGCTCAGCGTCCCCTCCTCACGAAGACGTATTGCTTTGCTAGCTTCATAGCCATCCATATCTGGCATCTCACAATCCATCAACACGACGTCATACGCAGTTCGAGTGATCGCCTCCACCGCTTCACGGCCCGTGCGGGCCAATTCGACCTGACATCCGAGCTTCTGCAAGAACTTACAGGCCACGACCTGATTAATTTCATTGTCATCCGCAACCAAGACTCGGAGTGGCCCGACCTGATTTCCCTCCCCATGTTGGTCAGTTCCGGACAATGATGCGACAATTTCCCGATGAATGGCAGGCAGAAGATGAGTCGTATAACGAAAGGTGCTGCCTTCACCAACGACACTGTCGACAGCGATGGTCCCACCCATCAGCTCGACAAGTTGGCGACAAATCATAAGCCCGAGCCCGGTTCCTCCGAATCGCCTCGCAGTTGAGGCTTCTGCCTGGGCATAGGCCTTAAACAGTTGAGACTGTTGTTCAGGGGTCAACCCAATGCCAGTATCACGAACGCTCCACTGCAAGATGACGCCCTCAGGACGATCCGGCACAGTCGATTGTAGCGAGACAGCAACCACCACACGACCACGCTTCGTGAACTTGATCGCGTTCCCGACGAGATTGAAGAGAATTTGCCGTAACCTGATCGGATCCCCTCGGAACTCCTCCGGAACATCCGGCGCAATGTTCACCTCAAGGGCAAGACCTTTCTGAGACGCTAACCCCTCGGTTAACGTCATCACATCATGGATCAAGGCCCGCAGATTGACGTCTGCGACTTCCAAGGTCATCTTGCCTGCTTCGATCTTTGAAAAATCAAGAATGTCGTTCACCAATGTCAGCAACGCATCGGCGGATCGATGCATGGTCTCAATCAGCTCACGTTGCTGATCGCTCAACGATGAATCCTTAAGCAACTGCGTACATCCCAACACTCCGTTCATCGGAGTTCGCAGCTCGTGACTCATTGTCGCCAAAAAGGTACTCTTCGCCCGAGCAGACTCTTCTGCGGCTTCTTTCGCACGACGCAGCGCCACGTCCGACGTGATATCGAGACCATACGCACGGACCAGTCCCAATTCCTTGAGCGGGAAGAATGACCAGGCAATGACGTGATCAACCAGAACATGCTCAACTCCGGCCAACGGAACATCCGTTGTCAGGCATTCATGGAGCATGGTCGATAGATTCTCAGGGAACATTGCTTCTATCCCGGATTCAAGTAATCCCCATTCGCCCATCACATGCAGCATGCCGTGGTTTGCATACAGCACTGACCCTGTCGCGTCAAATTCCACGATGGGATTCGGTGCGTCTTCGGCAAGCCGTGCGGCACGTTGAACATCACGTTGAATCTCCATCGCGGTGGTCAGATCATGGACCACGACCACAGCTCCAACCTGAACCCCATCCTGCATTCGAGGCCAGAACGAGAGTGACAGCTCGAATTGTGTATCGTCCTCCCGTTTCCAGAAATGGGAGGGAATGACCACCAGTTCGCCGGTCCTCACCATCCGATTGAGCGGGCACTGAGCAGCCTCCTGTTCACCTGATATGAAACACCTAAGAATGTCATGCAACCCTGCCCCTACGACCGTACGGCCTCGCCCGAGCAGTTGTTGTGCGACAGAATTCAGCGACACGATTCGATTCTCGCGATCCACGAAGACAATACCTTCCTGAACAGACTCCATGAGGAGCGTCGCATCTTCTGCCGTAGGTGACCACGACTGAGGGATGGGCGAGTGAGACGTAGGACCAGAATCGTTAGAGATAGACATCGCGCGAGGTGGAGTCCCAGTTTTCCTGCAATTCTATCGGTAACCTCATCGCTTTTCTGAAGGTTCAATCGATGTGAATTCTATATGACTGCGCACGATAGGAGCGGTTATGATCTATTGCTAATCCAGCTCGTCAAGCATCTCAAGTTCATCCCAGATAAACCGATACAATACGCGATGGGGAGTAAAAGCTGGTCCACAGGAGGTGTCTATGATTTCCGCCATACACACCGCACTCACGGGCCTGACTGCTTTCGGCAAACAACTCGAAGTCGTGGCACACAACATCGTCAACGTCAACACAGACGGGTTCAAAACATTCAAGACGACATTCGTCGAAGCGCCTGCCAGCGGCGTCCTCCCTGTCGTTGACAAAGACACTTCCTCCGGGCCAACGGTGCTTCGAGATACAGGCCGCAATCAATTGGAGGTCGAACTCTCGAATACCGATCTCGGCGAAGAACTCGTGCATCAGATGTTGGCAAAACGCAGCCTGGAAGCAAATCTTCACAGCATCAAAAGTGGAGATGCACTTCTAGGTAGTATCCTTGACCTAAAAAGGTAGCGCACGCAGGTCGTTGTCTTCATCATCACGCTCTATCAAACCAGCCACAGAAGCGATACATTTCTTTGATCAGCTACTGGGCCTAGCTTTCCCGTCAATCAGTATGTTATGCGGAGTCCATGGCCCTCCCTCGCGTCTTACTGGTCATCCCTCCCCTGACACAACTCAATACACCCTATCCTTCCACGGCCTATCTCACAGGATTCCTTGAGTCACGTGGAATACACGCAGAACAGGCCGACATAGGCATTGAAATGGTGCTGCGCCTGTTCAGCCAGGATGGACTACACCGTGTCTTCGAACAACTTCATACCCACACAAATGATCTTCCTAAGGAGGCCGTCAGAATGATGCGAGCGGAGCGCGCGTACGTGCAGATGATTGAACCAGTCGTGTTGTTCTTACAGGGGCGGACCCCAGAAGCTGCCGCTCAATTAATCGAACCGGGTGTACTACCAGAAGGCCCACGATTGCGAGGCCGAAAGAAATTTGCACGGTCAGTCTCCGTCGATGACCGAGCCAAACAAAGGGCCACCTTCTTTCTTGAAGACCTTGCCGATCTCGTTCAGGCCACGATCACTCCACACTTTTCTTTAAGTCGGTATGCCGAACACATTGCGCGCTCGGCCTCCTCATTCGATCAAATCATCAATGGGCTGATGGCTCCTCCCAACCTGATGGATCAATGGTTGCTAGAAGCATTCTGGGAACAGTTCGATCGAGTCAACCCATCGCTGGTTGGTCTCTCCATTCCGTTTCCAGGTAATCTTTACGGTGGGTTTCTCATCGCAAACGCCATCAAGCAGCGTCACCCAGACATTCCCGTGGCGATCGGCGGTGGCTATGTGAATACGGAGCTGCGCCGGGTTACTGATGCACGAGTGTTTGATTACATCGACTTCATCACCCTCGACAACGGTGAACGACCGCTCCTCTCCTTGGTGGAGTCTCTGTCCGGTTCACGTTCCCGTGAATCGCTCTGCCGCACACTGTATCGCTCCAAGAACCGTGTGGTGTATGTCGACAATCCATCGGCCACCGATTTTTCGATGAACGACATCGGCTGCCCCACCTACCGAGGGTTGAAGCTGGATCGATATCTCACCATTTTGGACAGCATCAACCCGATGCATCGCCTCTGGTCAGAGGGACACTGGAACAAATTAACCGTGGCTCACGGGTGCTATTGGAAACAATGTACATTTTGTGATGTGGGCCTCAACTACATCAGTCGATACGAAATGACACCAACCGATCGGCTGATCCAGCAGATTGAACACCTCATTACTGAAACTGGTCGCACCGGATTCCACTTCGTAGACGAAGCGGCTCCACCCGCGGCATTGAAGGCCCTCGCCTTGGCACTCTTGGAGCGAAAGGCTAAGATTACCTGGTGGGGCAACATCCGCTTTGAGACAGCATTTTCGACAGATCTGTGTCGTTTGCTTGCTGCCTCCGGCTGTATCGCGGTCACTGCCGGACTCGAAGCGGCGTCGGACCGCCTCTTAGGCAGTATGAAGAAAGGCATTACGGTTGATCAGACAGCACTTGTCGCGGCTGGATTTAAGGAAGCTGGTGTGCTAATTCACGCCTACCTCATGTACGGGTGCCCATCTGAAACTATCCAGGAAACCGTTGATTCACTGGAGCGCGTTCGTCAACTGGTAGCCGCAGATCTGGTTCAGTCCGCTTTTTGGCACCGCTTTACCGTCACAGCACACAGCCCAATCGGGCTCAATCCAGAGGCGCACGGTCTACAGATTCTTGGCCCTGAGTTTGAGGGATTCGCGGAAAATGACCTTCTGCATCTCGATTACCATGCTTCGACTCCAGACTGGATCGGTGAGGGGCTTCGCCGATCACTCCTTAACTTCCTTGAGCGCCGCGGACTTGATCTCGATGTCCGCATTTGGTTCGATGAACAAGTTCCCGGATCAACAGTCTCCTCGGCATGGTTACGCCAACTCCTTAAAAGTCGTGCGCGCGAAGACCTTCTTTCGGTTCACCGACGATGCGTCTGGCTGGGAACTCCCGTCACCTTTGAACCGAATGGAAACCGATCTCGACTCATTCACACTGACCGTGGAAAGACCCACGTGATCATTTTGTCTGAGTCCCAAGCCAGATGGCTTGAGCAAGTGATTCTCGACGCCACTCCTCGACCATCGCGAGCGGAATATCCGCTTTTTCAACAAGCGTGCGGTCAGTTTCCAGGAACACGTTCTGATTGCAACGCCTTTCTAAAGACCACCTCCTGGAAAAAGATTTGTTCCGCTGGGCTTGTGCTCGTGTAATAACCTCCAATCATTCTTCATTTTTATTCACCAATCTCATATTCCCTCCACGACGGTTGGGTTATAGACGAGATAGAAAAAGAGCAGGAATCCAACCTTGTAGACCCCCGCTCTTCCGAGACCGGTTCAGTCTCCTAGGTCACGTAAGCAGCTTAATACTGCAGCTGCAAGGCGACATGGAACGAATCAACCTTGTTGCCGGTCGCATTCGGGCCAAAGCCATTGAAGAACCCTTTCGTATTGAGATCCCCGTACCGATAGAACGCCGAAATACGCGCATTGTGGCCGGCGATGATGTAGTTCACCCCCGTCTCCCACTCCTGCCGCATGGCGCTGTACAGCGGATCGATACTGGTGAACCGCACATAGGGCTGGAACCGCCCAATGCCGATTTCATTGGGTATCAGGTACAACCCATACACCGTCCACGAATGGCCGTTGAAGGTGCAGAAACACGTGGCCGGCGACGTCGCAAACGCCCCCGTCCCATAGTTCGCCCAGTGCCGCTTGAATTCTCCGTTGAAGGTGAACACACCCATGTTGTTCGGCAGCACTTTTTCCAGCAACACGTCGACCGAGGCGCCCGTGAAATCCGACACACTGGCGGCGGCGGCATTACCCGCCCCATCTTTTTGATGCTGCACGCTGACTCCGACTGCCGCAATATCGCCGGCCGTCCCATAATAGGTCCCCGAGGTGTAGTAGCCCGGGTTCGGCTCATCGTTCAAAAAGTTCCACTGCACCCGCCCGGTGTACATTAAGCTACTGCCGAGGTTCGGTCCATTCCGCAACCCCTGTGACACACTCAAAACGTATAACAGGTGGGTGGTCCCGAAGGGGTGCACTTTGCCCCAGAAGGTCGCCGCATTGTCCCGGCCATAGAGCCCGGCTCCACCGCCACCCGCGGTCGGCCCATTGAAATTGGCGCTGAGGTCGGCGGGAAAGAACGGGGTCGGAACCCATCGAAGGTCGCATGGTAAAAGGGCCCGTTCAGCTCACCTCGCTCGCTCGGGAGCAACATGCGCCCGACCCACAGGTTGACCATCTCATTCAATTCAAACTTCCCGACCGCATCCAGCAACCCGATCGAGGAGTTGCCGCCAAAGTTCTGCCCCCGCGAACGGCCCGGCCCCACCCACGGCCTGGCAATTGAAACAATCGGTATTAAACTCAAACTTCACATACTTGTGGATCTGCCCATTGATGTAGATACGGGCGTTGTTGACGGTAAAGTCGTTGCTATAGTGTCCCCCCGGTGAGGCCCCTTCGATGGCATTGAAACTGGTCCGGATCCCCATGCCGATCGAAATCCACTTGTCGTCATCCGCCTTAATCGTGCCACCAGCAAAGGCACTCGGCAGCGTGGAGCCCATGCCAGCTACCAGCGCCGTCACGGCTCCAGCAACTACGAGTTGTTTCCACCGCCTTTTTAAATGTCCCTTCATACTGATGCCCTCCCTTGTGAATAAGAAACAACCACTGCCCACCTGTCTCCTCTTAGCCACAACAGCTCACGCCAAAACTCTCGGCGCGGCGTATGCCTAAGCCCTCGCCCAATAACAAGGACATTTTCCTCACAGCCTCATAATTTAGGACTATACATATGTATTCTTGCTTGTCCAGCCAAACGCAAAAATCGATCAGGTGCGATACTGATGTGGCTATTACCTGCGCACATCACTACCCCTTACACCATGACACCGCAGTAGTCACACCATGGAGCTTAATGCGTGTAAAGCAATCCTTGTACCCCAACTCTCGACGCACAACAACCTCGAGCATCGCAATGAGTACGAGATAGACAGCCAAGAGCGGTGTGTCAGCTCGATAAAACTGCTTATGGGTACAACCTATTGATAAATAAGAGTCAGGCGGAAGATATGCATGATCTTCCGCCTGGCATTTCCAGCAGACTGGTCGGAATTTATCGGTCTGGCTGAGGCGTGTAGCGGAGATACGGCTTCACGGTCGTGAACCCTTTAGGAAACAGTTGTTGCGCTTCTGCATCACCTACAGCGGGAGTAATGATGCACTCTTCACCATCTTTCCAATTGGCAGGTGTTGCCACCTTGTATTTGGACGTCAACTGCAGCGAATCGATCACCCGCAACAGTTCATCAAAGTTACGACCACAAGAAGCCGGATAGGTCAGGGTGAGTTTTACTTTTTTATCGGGTCCAATAATGAAGACCGATCGCACGGTCATGTTATCGATGGCGTTTGGGTGAATCATGTCGTAGAGCGTCGCCACCTTCTTGTCCGGATCGGCGATAATGGGGTAGTTCATCGTCGTCTTCTGGGTTTCGTTGATGTCATTGATCCAACCTTTGTGAGAATCCATGGGATCCACACTGATTGCGATCACCTTGACTCCCCGCTTCTTGAACTCCTGAGAAATTCTGGCCACCGTCCCTAATTCCGTCGTACAAACAGGGGTATAGTCCTTGGGATGGGAGAAGAAAATTCCCCAACTGGTGCCCAGCCATTCATGAAAATTGATCGTACCCTCTGTCGTTTCAGCCGTAAAGTTCGGGGCATCATCGCCCAATCGTATCGCCATGGCATACCTCCTTATATCGCAATAAATTTACACAAGAATGACCTACGTCCCTACCATACTGGTTCGCCAAGAGTGAGTTCAAGAGGGCGACTGCTGGCCATCACACCCAAAGACACGAAGGAGGCCTTCTGCCACGTCTCGCGCCTGGTTGAATATATGGTGGACATGTGACGAGAACCGTGACTCACCGGCTCAAGTTTCTTCTCCCCTTGCCGATATGACTATCGAGAACCCACAGCGGAGCACATGATGGATAAAGTCGAGCCAACACGTACGAAACTCCACATTTCAAAAGACCCGATGTACTTGATGTTGCGTGAAGGCTGCATCAAGGAGTTCAATGCCAAGAAGGCTTCCGGAGACACATGCGATCTTCGAGGGTGTGATCTGCGAGGCTTGGACCTTCGAGGCTTAGATGCCGATGGGTTGGATCTGAGCGACTGTTAT
Source organism: Nitrospira sp. (assembly GCA_016715825.1). Classification (NCBI taxonomy): domain Bacteria; kingdom Pseudomonadati; phylum Nitrospirota; class Nitrospiria; order Nitrospirales; family Nitrospiraceae; genus Nitrospira; species Nitrospira sp. The sequence continues at coordinate 1,171,529 of JADJXO010000001.1, forward strand.
TTCCGGCAATCCGATCTTCGCGGAGTCGACCTGAGCAAAGCGACGCTAGAAGGCGCCAGTATCAATGCCTGCAAAATCTCAGGCGTTCTATTTCCCAACGAGCTCAGCGCGTCAGAGATCGAACTCTCGCTGTTACATGGGACGCGAATGCGGTACCGCATACAATAGCCGCATTACCTTCACCTTCTCCTTATGGAACTTACCTCACCTGAATTGCCAGGCCCTTTGATTGGCAGTCGCTCTGACATCACGACGATGAAGAAAGTTGCAAACAGTGACGGGTGAGGACGACGACGCCCCTTACGAGCCGGCAGACAGTGCCAATTGCGTTCTGACCTTCTCATGCCCGGACTCAGCCTCGCCGGTATCGAGAAGTACCACTCGTTCCTTGGTGAGGACGCCACCTTCAAGCAGTCGATTGCGAATCGCCTCTGCTCGCTGACGGGCCAACGCTTCAAACTCTTTATCTGAGATTTCGATCGCCGCCGCGAGTTTCTGTTTCATTGCCTCCACAGTCGGTTGAGCAGACTCGCCCGACGTGGTTAGAGAATCAGGCGGGGGAAGCTTCGCAAATAATTTCTCCACCAGTCGCTGTTCGACCTTCGGCGACAGCTCTTCCTGATCCGGATTGGCACCACCCTGCATCGCGAAGAGTTGCGCTCGGAGCTTCGTGGCCTGTAGGGCCGTGCGATCGAGCGTCGAATCCGCCGTACCCTTCACATCAAGCCGAAGTCCGGCTCGTTCATCCAAGGCTTGCTGCAGCGCCTCGAGCTTCTTCAACTCTTCCTCAACAAGGGCGGCACTCCCCGGCTGAAATTCTATGAATTCAAGGTCCTCCGCACTACCGTCTCCTGGGATCAGTTTTCCCATCAGGGCAAACGGCGAGGCGACAACTTTGGTCAACAAATTGAGCAACGTCGAGATCACCACCTTGCCGTACTTGAAATCCGGATCATTGAGATCGCCACGAATCGGCATATCGATCTCGATCAGCCCTTTGCGATCCTTTAATAGCCCCACGACCAGCGGAACCGGCAGCGAGGTGGCATCCGGACTATCTGTTTTCTCACCGAATGTCAGTTGATCGACCTTGACCACGTTCTCTGCTTCCAACACCTTTTGCGAAACCTTATATTTCAAATCGAGCGATAGCTTGCCCTTCGACAACCCATAGCCCACATACTTGCCGCTGTACGGACCGGTCGGTCTGAGATCCATACCGTTCAATGTGATGACTAAATCGGTGAACGCGTCCTCACTCAATGGGTTGATCTTTCCCACGATCTTGAACGGAGCGGTTCGTCCCACTTTCCCCGCCAAGTTGACGTCTGCTTTCTTGAGCTGCTTGGACGACAAGCCTTTGATGGTTCCCCCAAAGTCTGTGAGACTCGTCCGAACTTTCGGTTCGATGGATAAGTCCTGAAATCTTGCAGCCAACTTTGCCAACTTGACCTGATCGATTGTCACAGATACCGGCTCACCCGATTTCGGCTTCGACTTTTGGCTTTCGGCTTCTGCTGGTGGCGACGATGGATCGGCAGATGCCGAAGACTTGGAAAGACGTGAAAGATTGAGTTGTCCGTCGGCATCCACCACGATCTGGACGGAAGGTTCCTGCCAGTCGATCTCGCCAATCTTCACCGTCGTCGGCTCGACATCCAATGCGACCTGGTTCACCTTCAATGCCTTCCATGACACCACCTCGTCGAAGGAGTTATGATCCGCGATCGCCAACTGATTGACCGCCAGATCTCCTTGAAACTGTAGTAAGGGATTGCTCCCATGGTCCTGAAGAAAATGTGCCTTTCCACGGAGATCAATCGCACCGTCCAATACATCGGCATTGAGAAAGCTCGCCAAGTATGGTTGAAATGGACGAATCTCGACATGCTCTAACGTGAGATCCGCGTCGGCTTTCAACGGCTCAACCGTCACCATTCCCTTCACACCCACAGTCCCTGTCTCGTTGAGATTCAACGCCAGGTCGATCGGAAGCGGTTTCTTAAACGGAATCTGTATGTCCTTCACCGTCAGGTTCATCGTGTCCGCCGTGACACGTCCGGGCCGCTCCAGTGTGCGGTCTTCGAAATTGGCCCCGTAGTTTCGCAGCGCGACTTCGTCGATGGTGATGAACCACGGCTTGGCGGATTTATCGGCCTTGGTCTTTTCTGGCGCCGACTCCGATGTTGCACCACCCTCACCGACCGGGGTGAAGAGCGTTTGGTAATTCAGAACACCGGCGGCATTCATCCACGCATCGAATCGCGCATCGGCTGAATGCACGCTAGCGACATCGATCGTCTGCTCCTCCAAATTCAGCTGGATACCGTCGACATCGAAAACCGGAACGCCGACGACAGGTAGAATCCCTCCGCGCTCGACGATTTCCAGATTCTGAACCGACACCTTCCCATTCTTCACCGTTGCCTGAGGAGCCTCCCCACGCAGATCAAAATGATAGCCCGCAGAAAGGCCAAGGACACCCTGCTTGATATCAAACTCAAACATGTGGTGCACGACTTGATAGAAGGTCTCCAATTGGATCCCGGATAAGGTCAGCTTGCCGTCGGACTCGATCGGCTCCAACGAAATCGTGCCCTCCCACGCCACAGTCTCACCTTTGTCGAGCTCAGCCTTGAAGGCATGGGCATTTTCGGCATCCGGACTTGGCAGCGTGCTGAAATTTCGTAGCATAAACTTAATGGGTACCACATCGATCAACACCGGCCTTGATTTCGAATCATCTCGATACTCAAGAACCCCTCGTTCGATCTCCAGGAGATCAATTTCCACGGGCATCATCTTCTTTGGCTCGCCTGCAGCGTCGGCTGGCTTGGCCGCACCCTCGTCCTGCGGTGGGGCCAACGACTTGAGATTCAGATGTCCTTCCGGATTAACCTTGGCCGCTACAAACGGCATCACCACACGAATCTCGTCGAAAGCCACCTTTTGTGCGAACAGCGTCACAGCTCTCAGATTCACAAGCAATTCTTCGAACCCCAGCATCGCCGCCTGATTCTGATCCCGTATCTCCAACCCGTTAAGACAAAGGGCGAGCGTGAATGGATTGAACGCCGCTTCACGCAATACCACCGGATGTTTGATCTGCTCCGAAACCGCAGGTACCCCGTACGCTTTTATCAGATAGGGAAGCAACAGGAACCCAACGAGCGAGTACAGGGCAATCAACCCTACCAGTACAGCGATCACGACTTTAGGACGACGCAGCCGACACATACTCGGACCAACCTTGAAAGGATTTGGATGAGAAGTAAAACTATAGGGGACGAGACCTTTAAATGTCTACTAGCAAGAACCCCTCTTTAGCATGGGGTTTTATTAGGGAATACAGCGTGCTCGTGGCAACGAGAAAGAAACGTGAGCAGGACTCAAGACCCAGACTGCAGGAGGTGTGTATCCCGTCGCCTCAATAGAAGAAATAGGCTCCGGGTCGAGCAAGCTCTGTATGGTGCGCCCGGCTGGAATCGAACCAGCGACCCTCAGCTTAGAAGGCTGATGCTCTATCCGACTGAGCTACGGGCGCAAGCGTTTCTGAACCATCACGACGTTCGTGGCTGCGGCGCTAGTCTGAATCGAGTGGGCGGTCTGCGTCAAGTGGAAGCTGGCCGCACCCCAGCATTCAGTGAATCGGTTTAGATACAATGTGAATCTCTTTGAATTCACCACCCTCTCCCTTCCTCAAAATCCGTTCATAGCAACCCAGCTAGGTTGATAAAGTGCTAACCACGCAAATGGTCTACGTATTTTTTTCATGTGGTGACACCGCCACTCTGTGCCGAGCCTGTGGCGTGCTCCTTGCTTGAGTCACCCGACAATAGGGTCAAGGGGGTAAACAAAGAAGTCCTGATCTATAAGGAGGTCTTATTATGGGCAATATCAATGGTGTCCCCTGTCCATGGTGGAAATGCAGACACTTCAAATCTGCGGCTGAAGTACATTGTGAACTTTTGGGAGCAGGCATGGCGAGAGTCACTACACACTCACTCAAACATCGGGGATTGTACATGGCCCTCCCCATAGCCCCGAGTGTGGAGCAACAATTCAGAGATCTAAATCTAACGAGTGATTACGGGGTGGCCGTTGTGTCGGCCGATGAGCAGGATGAGGACAATCTCCATAAAGGCCTCATCACAGAATTTGTCTCATATAATCGGACCCGCAATGCCAGACCAGGTCCTGCACAGGACTATGCCGCGATGCTTACCGTCTCACATTCCGATGAGAAATATGGACTGGACGGCTACACGGAGGCGTTTGAGAAAGTAGTCCTTGATTCTCAGGGAGAGTCGGGCGGTTTGCGGTTCGCGCTCTGCAACAAGACCGAAACAACGGTGGGATAGTCTGACCATCGGCTGATAACCCGACAGCGTCCTCGCTTGCACAAAAGCAGTGAGGACGCTGCAGAGCAGCAGCAAATCACCAACACCCCTGTGGGAACTCGGGGTCTGCCAAGAATGGCCGCGACATTCCCACGCCTCGGACGAGATCTCCGATCGTCATCAGTTTCTTCTTAATCTGCCGTCAGTGGGAGCCTCCTCGTCCTTCCCTCCCGCTCGCGTGAACTACCTGCGCCTCAAATCCACTTCGGAAATGTGTCGGATCTGTGAGGACTCCTTACATGTCACAGCCGGTCAGATGGAATCTGTAACCGTACCTATGGTATGCAAGATCATTCCTGACACCAAGCGAGTAGGCGAGTCTATGAGATCGGCAAAACAGCAGGCTGTTACGACCACCTGTCTCCTGTTTTCACTGGTTCTCTGCGTAGGATTCTGCCTCACAGCGTTTGGCATCCCGCCTGGTTTTGCTCAAGAACCAGCCTCCCCGATGACGTCGTCTGGGTTGAACACCCGCATCAGCGATCCGACCTCGGTTGCTGGGGAAACGCAATATACCATCACGGGTGGAACCAGGACTGGGACAAACCTGTTTCACAGCTTCGGGGATTTCACTATCCCCAATGACACGATCGCCAATTTTTTAAATGATTCTGGTCTCACCACCTCGAACGTGCTTGGCCGCGTCACTGGAGGCAATCCTTCGACTATCCTCGGTACGATTCAGACCACCGGGTTTGGAGATGCCAGTCTGTTTCTCATGAATCCGGCCGGAATCGTCTTTGGGCCAAGCGCCACATTAAGCGTGGGCGGTTCGGTCACCTTTATGACAGCGGACCACATTCGATTTGCCGATAGCGCACGATTCAATGCGATCCCAAGTGTCGCTACGGACACCCTCCTTTCAACAGCACCTGTTGCCGCCTATGGTTTCTTAGGTTCAGCTCCCGGCGCTATCACCGTTCGGGGGAGCCAACTTAATGTATTGGAGGGGCACACGATCACATTGGTAGGAGGAGACATCACCATTCAAAACGGACCGTTAGGAAACGGATCCACTCAACCCGCTCGTCTTTCTGCACCACAAGGACACATCAATTTAGCCACTACCCAATCCCCTGGGGAATTTCTAGACAGTCTTGCGGCAGCTCCCAACGTGAATGGTGCGTCGTTCAGGTCGTACGGATCTGCACACTTTGAACCAGGCTCAATCCTGGACGTCCGTCACACGGGGAATGGGCAGGTCTCCATTCGTAGCGGACAATTAGTCATGGATATCCAGAACGCCGTTCTTGACACTACCGACGGCACAGCCCCCACAGCCAATACTTCGCCGCAAGATACCATCGTTCTCGCCCCAGGTAGTTCAATCGTGAGCAGAACATCTTCATCAGAAAGTGGACCTACGATCACCCTGGGAGCTGATCAGATCTCACTCTTAGGCCATCCCGATACAATCACTGATCAGTCGGCGACAAGCATCACGACTTTTTCCGAGGGGTCCGGCCATGCCGGCAGCATCGCGCTGAGGACAACGGGGAACATGGGAATGACCGATGTGGTCAATATTTCCTCAACCTCCACGTCGGGTGGAAATGCGGGCAATGTCGAACTCTCAAGCACACATGGGAACATTCGGATTACCAATAGCGTCAATACAGCTGTGGCTTCTCTGACGATTGATAGTGGAAAGACAGGTGCTGTCACGGTGTCGGCTCCGGAAGGAGATATCGTCCTGGACGGAGGCAATTTGTTTACCTCGTCGTCTCCGACAAGTCAGGGGGGAGGGCTCCTCGAGGTTAGTGCGAAGAATCTATACATGGCGAATTCCAGCCTACTTTCTAATGATAGTCTAAGTAGGTTCAAGCCAGACGGCATCATAGCAACGCTTTCAGGGAAGTTGACGATGGAGGGTGGTTCGCTCATCGTCGCCAGTTCCCTTAGCGATGCTCCCTCCGCAGACATCACTCTCACGGCAAAAGAAATAGTTGCCACTCAACGGAGTATTATCAACAACGCGACGTTTGCGTCAGGCCCAGGCGGACAGCTCAAGATCGCAGCCGACACACTCCGTGTCACAGATGATGCCCAACTTTCCAGTGGAAGTACCAAGGCGCCCAATCGAGGTGCCCTTCTTCAGATACTCGGAGACATTAGTCCCACTGGCCCGGGAGGGAATATTACGATTCATACTTTAGGACCTTCAGGTTCGATACTCATCGATGGCAAAGGCAGCGGCATCTTTGCTGAGACAGAAGGGTCAGGTTCAGGCGGCAGTATTTCCCTGACGGCTGCGAAGTCTATTTCAGTAAACCACGGTGGCGTCATATCGGCCAGCAGCACAGGTGCCACGGCTGGTAATGCTGGGAACATCTCACTCGACGCCGGTCAGCAGTTAGATGTGACTAACGGGTCTTCCATTACCACGGCCACCCAGTCGCCACAGGCGAATGGGGGCAACATTGCAATCCGAGCCATCGACCGTATTCGGTTCGTGGACAGCACGATCAGCACCTCCGTGAAAGGTACCGAAGGCAGCGGTGGGAACATCTTCATCGATCCCAAGGTGGTGGTCCTGCAAGGGAGCGAGATCACCGCGAAAGCCGTCGGAGGTGCCGGTGGAAACATTACCTTCGTCACGCCCCTATTCTTGGCCGACTCGGCCAGCCTCGTGAGTGCTTCATCGGAACGGGGTCCCAGTGGTACGGTGACGATTCAATCACCCACCTCGAATTTAAGCGGCGCCGTCGGACAACTCGCGGCCAAGCCCGGTCCTCCTCAGGTGTTGTTGCAGAACCATTGTGTCGCCAAAACCAGCAGCGACCAGAGCAGCTTCATTCTTGCTGGACGGGATGCACTCCCCGCCGACCCTGGTGGATGGCTCAGTAGCCCGGTGGCGATAGAGCACTGGACGGGAGAGGATGTGGAGGAACATGCCTCAGGGTTGATGGTGCGAAGGATCAGGCCGAATCAATCACCGGCACTGCTCGCATCCATGAACAAGGGCGGAACTCTCTCGCTTCGAGGACTGACACCGCAAGGCTTCCTGGTGAACACATTTGCCACTGGCCCCACAGACTGCCCCTCCTGACTGTTACTCGCCCCACAGAATCTCTAAATCTGATGTGCTGAACTGAATCCAATTAGATTCAGGATGAATCTTTTTCGATTCACTACATTCCTTCACGTGCGTTCGTCCCCAGCGCTCCTGCCCGACTTAGGCGGTTGTAACACCGTTCATGGCCTACGTATCTCCATCATGTGAGCATCTATCAGATCGAGCTCCGCACCTGGCCCATACCTTGCTAGAGCCACATGGACATAGGGTTGCGTAATGAGGGAAGGAGGTCACGTATGGATCATCACAGCGTGAGTTTTGAAGAGACTGGGATCCGATACCTTACTCTCAAGCCGAGATTGCTCAAATGCACCACACTCGGTGCAGGCCTAGATTGCCTGGGAACAAGCGAGAAGAACGACGTACCGACGAAGGTGCTGCATCTATCCCCATCACGGCTGAGAAGAGCAAACCATGGCGAGGATATTACATCTTGACTTAAATCAAAGGAATCTATACTACAGGGCCGAATGATAGGTGATTGCGGGCAAGATAGCTGGAGCTACACGGCACTGTGGCAAACAATTAGTTATAAGTTTTCGACGAGGCAGGCAATAGAGAAAAGAGGGGTCACCGTAAGGATTTACTGCGCGAGACAGGCAACCAGCACGCGTATTCAAGAGGACTGAAGAGACAAGACTCTTATCTCGCAGCTATTGATTGGTTTCTTCACTGCACCTTCATTGAGCTAGTCATGGTGAGAATCACATGAGATTAAGCTTGCAGAAGATTCTTGGGCTAGCCATCGCCGTATGCCTCGGATTTACCTGGGCCTGTATAAAGGTGGACGTCGCAATGCAATCATCAGCAACAAGCCGTCAGCCTAAAACACCCCTTCCAGAAGACAAGCCCTCGATTTCGATCAAGCAACAAGGAACGCCATGATGCTAGCCTGATACGTGAATGCCCTGCCAACCGTTCTTTATTTATCAATCGTGAAAAACAACAAACAGTAGCCTGGTGTTGGGCTGCATCGACCAGAACAGTGATGGAATACAAGAACCAAAACAAAGCGCAGGCAGAGCCGACTGCCCTCCAATGCGACATCGTGAGAAATGTTCTCAGCCTTGGGTTAGGTGGAACCAATTGTTGTGAAATACAAGTCGCCCCTGATTTCATTGACGCTCCATCGGTGTGCGTACAGGGCGGGTGGCCCTACTGGGTCCTCAATAAGTATCATTTTAGCTATGAGTGGGTGGACGGTCGATTCGACGATTGGGAAACTTTGAAAGCAGAGATTTGTAAAGTTGGCCCAGTTATTTCTGTCATCGATTGGAGTGGCGGTGGATCCCACACACTTGTTATCACAGGCTATAGCACCGACAGCGATGACGTTGCGAGAGTTGTCACAACCTATGACCCCTTCACAGATGATTTTCAAGATCTCTCCTTCGAGGAGTTTGTGGGCGGCTCCACATATCGATCAAACGCCTTTCCCAGGTTTTCACATAACCGGACTTACGTGCAGATTATGCCTATGACTGAAGGTCACCGATGAAAGCTCATCACCTCCCATTCTTGATGTGCGTGATCTCAATATTGTCTCCTGGCCCAGCTTTTTCGGGTAAGGATCACACTCAAGAAGTCACCAAACAAAATCCAGTAAAAACCAATCAATCTCTAGATCAACCTGCTCCACTGGATGCCGCTGCAACAGGGCTGCGGGTTATCGCAGAACGACTGAAGCCGCTAGGTATCGCTGAACTGGATAAAGAAAAAATACAACATGCCAAAGAACTTGGATTTAATGAAGGAGCAGATGATGCAAGTGTACGCCAAGACTCATTTCAATATATGAAATAAGCCTAAGGAATTACGCAGTTTTACTTCTGATCGTGAAATTAACACTCTCCTGATTGATACCCATCACGTACTATTTCCCATCGAGGTCAAAAGTGAAGTGAGGTCTTCAATTACCGTACGGCCTGCGATCACACAGGTAGAGGGAACAGAACATTTTGGCCAGAAACAAAGTTGGCGCCCTACTCGATGGGGACTGCCTAAGCTTATTACTCGCCTCACAGCTAAACAGAAACAACTAAACAACGACCCAACCAGACTGAAAGGCTTTCGGCTTGTCTCAGTTCCCGCACTTAACCGACATTTTCTTGGCTATGAAGATGGGGCTGACATTAAATTGGCTCCCCTATTCTCAGATCACCTCTTCAAGGAGGGAGAGCTATTGCTGGCCAAGGAAGCGTTTTTAAGACTTGTTCACGAGGCCAAGATCGTGGACGATCGCCCACGTTGACATCTTATCGATGGAGCAGCAATTTGCTCCCCCACACGCGCGAAGGAGAGGGAACATCATGAAGAGAGAACTTGGGTGGTTTCGGACAGGTTCTGGGGTCATACTTTCCTTGTTGTTTCTGATGGTCGTTCCAGCATGTAGTAGGCCTTTTATCGAGGTGACGGTCGGTGCCAAATGCGAGTCAGAGGAGCAAGATAACAACAAGCTACCAAAGGGAGGGAAGACTCCTTCATGTAATAGGAATGGCAATAATTGCGAACCTGATCCCGACCCTTGCATTTGCCGTAAATGATTTAATGAGTCACAAATGACCAAAGCGCACTTGGCAGCCATCCGCGTTCAAACAGTAATTTGTATGAGAACTCTTGGGCCTATCCTGCTGTTGGTATTCGGAGGGCCATTATTGGAAGGCTCATCTGTTTTTTCCCAAGCCACCACGGCTATCACTCACACGAGCGGTGTCGGTGACCTCGGAACCAGAACGATCTCACAAGGTCAAACGACCCAGATCACTGGAGGAACTAGGACAGACCAAGGCAGTGGAACAAATCTTTTTCATAGTTTCGACCAATTCAGCGTAGGGGATGGCCATACCGCGAAGTTTTTAAATACAACACCATCTCTTCACACCGACAACATTCTTAGTCGGGTAACCGGAGGAGATTCTTCCGGTATCTTTGGCACCATCGACACCACAAGTTATCCCGGGGCGAATTTCTTTCTCATGAATCCAGGGGGTATCGTCTTTGGGCCAAATGCCACGTTACAAGTAGGTGGTTCGGTAGCTTTTACGACCGCGGATTACCTACGATTAGCAGGAGCTGATGCGTCTAATGCTGGGATCTTCCATGCAGACCTGAGCGCGACTCCCCAATTGAGTAGCGCTCCGGTCGCAGCATTTGGTTTTCTCGGAGATAATCCAGCAGCTATTAAGGTCAATGAAACGACGTTACCCCTCGATCCTGGCCAGACATTTTCCCTTGTTGGCGGAAATATCACCATTCAATCCAGCATGCTAGCCGACGCCGCTGATACAGCAGCGGGCAATCAAGTTTTTATAGCCAGCGTGGCTTCGCCAGGAGATATCTTGGTAGGAACTCTGGCTTCCGCCCCAAACATCAATAGCGAATTACCGAAGACGCTCGGGACTATTGACATCTCTCAAGGGTCAACAATCGATACTAGCAACCGTGATGGCGGCTCGATTCACATCAGAGGAGGTCAACTAATCGTTGACGGTTCAAACATCTTCGCAGGTAGCGGAGGTATCTTGCTCAATGGTACCTCTATTTCAATTAAAAACTCAGCCACATTCGGAACTTACACGATCACCACAGCGAATGCCGGCAATGTAGTCCTTCAAGCATCAAGAGATATTGTGGTTGATTCCAACTCGCGAGTCGAGTCCCAGACATTTTCTGCTTCAAGAGATGCCGGAAATATCACATTGAGGAGCCAGCAAGGGAAACATTACTCTCTCCAATAAGTTCGTTAACCACTCAAGCTTTCGATGGTGGTCGAAACACAGGCAGCATTGAAATAGATGCACAAAATGGTAACATCCGCCTTGAAAACTCCCGTATCTTTCCTTCCGCAACTGAGGGTAGCGGGACGATCGGCGGTGTCAAAATAACCGCCAACAATCTCGAGTTGGGCCAAGGGGCTCGTATCGACAGTGATAACAACACTGCACAGGTGGCAGACCCCATCGACATTCAGGTAGGAGGTCTTCTTAGGCTTACAGGCAAATCAGAGATTGAAACAACTGCGATTGGAAGGGCCCCTGCGGCAGATCTGATCGTTAAAGCAACGGACATTCAACTTTTAGGAGGAAGCAAGTTCTCCGTCGATACCACCAGCTCTAGCTCAGGTGCTGGTGGAGGTGTCATTATCCAAGGAAATGTAGGTCTTAGTAACCTAGTAACAATTGATGGACTTGAAAGCGGCATCTTCACTAGCACCCAGGGCACTGGGCCAGCTGGAAACATTGCCGTGAAGGCTACATCGGTCACAATCCAGAATGGTGGCAAGATATCGGCAGACACAACCGGAACCAGCTCCACAGCGACCGGCGGTGCGATCATCATCAATGCAACGGATCACGTAACGCTGACCAGCGGTGCTTCAATAACGGCCAGTAGCGTTGTCGATCCCGAGGTCCCAGGCACGGGGATCGCGGACGCCGGGAACGTCTTCGTCAACGCTGGCCAGCAGCTAGATTTGACCACTGACTCTTCCATTACCACGACTACCGAATCAGCGCAGGCAAACGGCGGCAATATTGATATCAGAGCGGTCGATCATGTACGCCTTGTTAACAGTGAAATTAGTACCTCCGTTATTGGTGCAGAAGGCAGCGGCGGGAATATCTTCATCGATCCAAACCTGGTGCTCTTACAGGACAGTACCGTCACCGCGCGAGCAGTCACAGGTTCCGGGGGAAATATCACTTTTGTTACTCCACTATTCTTGGCTGATCCAGACAGCATCGTCAGTGCATCATCGGAGTTTGGTCCAGACGGGAAGGTAACAGCTAGGTCAAATCTGATCGCGACCATCCCTCAGCTCGAGTCCAAAAGCGACAGCGCCACAAGTGCTCCTCCAAAACCGTTGCGTCGCACTGGCCGGTGGCGAGCAAAGCACCTTTATCCTTGCCGGACGCGATGCCCTCCCCACCCAACCTGGCGGATGGCTCAGCAGCCCAGTCGCAATGGAACACTGGACAGGAGATAACATGGAAGAACATGCGTCTGGCCTGATGGTCCGGCGCGGAGAGCCACGAGATTCATCATTGATGATGACCCAAATCAACGGAACTGGAGTGCTGTCTCTTCGACGACTCACCCCAGCTGGCTTCTTAGTTCGATCCTTTGCTGATCGTGTGCTAACAGGCTGTCGCTCATGAGAGGAGGTGCTCGTCGTCTGGTGCGTTGGAACCGCTGCCTTGTGATCGTGTTCTTCCTCTCCGTCCTGGGGATGACTGCCACTATGACTGCTGCACCGTTGTTGGCCCAAATCGCAACGCCTCCTATCTTCGATCCTACGCTGCGATCCGGTGAACCTCCTTCTCCCTTGAAGAAGGAATTCAGGCCGCCGCCCACACCGCCACCGAGTCCGGTGCTGCCACCCGTGCCATCGACCTCACCAGAGGACGGTGCGCAGCAACAGCTCGGCCAGATACAAGTCTTCGTCAAGTCTATCGTAGTGACGGGGAATACCGTGTTCTCCCATGATGAGATCGCGGCGGTGACCACACCCTATGAGAACCGCACCTTGACCACCGAGGATTTGGAACGACTACGGCTTGCGCTTACCCTCTTGTATGTTAACAACGGCTATATCACGTCCGGTGCCGTCATTCCGGATCAAGACGTGAAAGATGGAGTGATTCAGTTACAGATCATCGAAGGATCACTGGCACAGATCAATGTCGAAGGGACGCACTGGTTTCGCAAGGGGTATATCAGCGATCGACTCGCCTTAGGGGCCGGTCCTCCGCTTCGGATGGAACCACTCCAAACGAGATTACAATTCCTTCAACAAGACCCTCGCATTGACCAGATCAATGCGGAGTTGCGCCCCGGAGACCAGCGTGGCGAAAGTCTCTTGAACGTTCGAGTCAAAGAGCAGAGCCCCTGGAGGATGTGGCTGGAGTTCAGTAACTACCAAACTCCGGTCGTCGGAGCCGAACGAGGGCTGATGACGATCGCCCATCAAAATGTGACCGGCCATGGAGATCCGCTCACGGTCACGTACGGAGGCTCGCGAGGCGTTCACCCGATCATCGACGTGGCCTATACAATTCCGATCAACCGCTATGACACGACGTTCACTGCCTCCTACCGCCGAAACGATTTTTCGGTCGTCAGTGATCAGTTTCGTTTTTTGGACTTGAATTCCGAGTCCGAAATCATCGGCTTCACGCTTCGACATCCGGTCTATCGCACCCTCACTGACGAATTCGCGGTCGCGATCACGGGTGAACGGCTGCACAATAAGATCACGTCGGCACTCGATAGCGTCGGGGGAACCCCGCTCCTCATCCCTGGCTCGTCGGATACCGGGGTGAGTGCCGTGAGTGCGTTGCGCGTTATTCAGGAGTATGTCCATCGCGCACCCACCTGGGTGTTCGCAGCACGCTCCCGTTTTTCGGTGGGGTTGGATGTTCTGAATGCCACGACCAATGCCGGCGCTGAACCAGATGGGCGTTTCTTCTCGTGGTTGGGACAACTCCAAGGTGTCCGGCGGTTCGATGAGTGGTGGGGCATGCAGCTGCTCGGACAGATGAACCTCCAGATCGCCAACGACCGTCTGTTTCCACTTGAGCAAATTCCCGTCGGTGGCCGGTTCAGTGTCCGCGGGTATCGGGAGAATACCTTGATCCGAGACAACGGGTTTGTGTTTTCCGCTGAATCACGGTTTCCATTGCTCAAGTACGCCAGCGGCGAACCGCTGCTGCAATTTGCTCAATTCGTAGACGTGGGGCGAGCCTGGCAAGCGAAGGGCGACACTCCCGATCTCCAGACGTTGGCCAGTGTCGGCTTAGGGCTCCGGTGGGCTGTGTTGCCGAGAGATCGGGCACGGTTTGAGCTGTATTGGGGAGTACCCCTCAATCACGTCACACATCCTTCCGGCAACCTCCAGGACTACGGCATTCATCTTCAGGCAGTCGTCCAAGCCTTCTAACCGCGAGAGGCTCAATGATAGCACGCACTCGATCACTCCTTTCCCTTTTTCACTGCGGGCTTCGCTTCGTCCTGCTTGCGACAGTCATACTCGTGCCCGTGGCACCATCAGAATCCCACGACACCTCGACTCCCGCGGGCAGGGCGATGAAAGAGGGGGGACTCGCGTTTCAACGGGGCGCCTTCGGTGAGGCCTTGTCTCATTGGAAAGAGTCCGCTGATCTCTACAAGGCTGCCGGAAACGTTCCGGCACAGGTCGAGGCCCTGGTCCTCTCCGCTCAGGCGTCCATGAGCTTGGGACAGTCGAAGCAGGCACTCCAATCACTGGAGTTGGCGCTGGCCCTTGCTCAGAAGAGTGACGATCCGCTCCCGGAAGCCACAGTGCTTGGCCATTTGGGACGTACCTACCTGACATTCGGCCGAACGAACGAAGCCTCGGAATACTTGCAGCGAGCATGGGCCCAGGCCAAAGAACAGAATTCCTCGCCGCTCATGGCGACCACGCAGAACGATCTCGGCGTGTTATTCGCGCTGCAGCAGAAAGACGCTGAAGCATTGAATGCGTTTCAAGAAAGCATCACCCACTCCCAGAAAGCCCATCTTCCCCTCCTGGCTGCCACAGCCCGTACGAATTCAGCCCGCTCCTTGTTGAGGCTGAATCAGCCGACTGAGAGTCGTCTCGCTCTCGACACAGCACTCGATCAATTGAAGGCCGTGACTCCCCCATCCAGAAATACGTCACTAGGACTGATCGGCATTGCATTGGCCTACCAGCGACTGGAATCTCACCTCCCCCAGGAGCATGACCCCCTCGCCTTGAGAACGGCCGGCGTGCTCCAAGAAGCCGCTACTATTGCCGAAGAACAGGGCGATAAACGAACGTTGTCCTATGCGCTCGGGTATCTGGGGCATCTCTATGAAACCGAATACCGTATGGACGAAGCGTTGCTGCTCACCAGGCGCGCGCTGTTTGTCGCCCAGTCGGTGGATGCACCGGAATCACTCTATCGCTGGCAATGGCAATTGGGGCGACTGTTGGCCGCGACCGGTCAGTTGGATCAGGCCATCGCCTCCTACCGGCAAGCCGCCTCCACGCTTCAACCGATTCGGGTTGAGATCGCACAGGCCTCTTCAGAAGGTCCCATAGCCGGCCAGGACAGTATGAAGCCCTTATTCTTTGAGCTCGCCGATCTCCTGCTTCAACGGGCGGCCCTTACCGATGGCGAGCAGGCTGCCCAGGGCTATCTCCTCGCGGCCCGTGATGCGATCGAAGCGTATAAGACCGCCGAGCTCCGAGACTATTTCAAAGACGACTGTGTCGACGCGGCACGAGCAAAACTGACGACGTTCGACCAACTCTCGCCGGAGACGGCGGTGATCTATCCCATCATGTTTGCCTCGAGGCTGGAGTTGCTTGTCAGTCTCCCGTCCGGGTTACAGCGCATCCCTGTCGAGGTCACCGGGGCTCAGCTGACGCAAGAGATTCGGTCATTCCGCCGGCTGGTGGAAAAGCGAACGACCCGTGAGTACCTCCCGCATGCGCAACAACTCTATGCGTGGTTGATTCGTCCGTTGGAAACGGAACTTGCGCGCCATCAGATCACAACGTTGGTGTTGGTGCCGGATAGCGCGTTGCGGACGATTCCTTTGGCGGCGCTCCATGATGGATCCTCGTTCTTAATCAAGAAATTCGCTCTCGCTGTGACACCCGGTTTAACCCTGACGGATCCCCGTCCCCTCAACCGTTCGTCGTTACGGTTTCTCACAGCCGGTCTGACCAAGTCCGTGCAAGGCTTCCCCCCTCTCCCCTACGTCGCCGATGAGGTGGCCTCTATCGAGCAACTCTATAAAGGGGATCAATTGCTCAACGATGCCTTTCGGACGGCAAAGCTGGAACGAGAATTGCGGGACGGAGGATATAGCGTGTTGCATATCGGCACGCACGGCAAATTTTCGACCGATGTCGAGGACTCGTTCCTCCTCACGTTCGATGGGAAATTGACAATGGAGAGACTCGATCACTTGGTCGGCCTGTTTCGGTTTCGGGAGGACCCGCTTGAACTGCTGACCTTAAGCGCCTGTCAAACGGGTATCGGCGATGATCGCGCGGCACTCGGTCTTGCCGGTGTGGCCCTGAAAGCCGGTGCGAGAAGCGCTCTAGCCACGCTCTGGTTCATCAACGATGAGGCATCGGCCACCTTGATCTCAGAATTTTACCGACAGCTACAGAATCCCTCTCTCTCCAAAGCCGTCGCGCTCCAGTATGCTCAAATGAAACTCTTGGACGACCGGATTTATGAACATCCGGCCTATTGGTCACCGTTTTTGCTCTTGAACAACTGGCTGTGAAAGGAGCGCACCGTGAACTCTCTTGCTGTGATAGGGATGGGCGTAGTGATGACCGTAGCGGGAGGCTATCCCTTCGCCTCTGCGGAACAACCATCGGCAGCAACGACCGTTCTGCAGAACGATCTTCAACTGCCTGTGTACACGCCGCCGAAGAAGCTGACGCCCCGGGCGCGAGTGGGCGGCACATTGCGCGGCTCAGACGGGCATGAACCGGAGCTCGTGGCGTTGGTTCCAGACCATGTCGGACTGACCGTGAAGCAAACACCGACACTGAACTGGTACCTCTCAAAACAGACGACATATCCGCTGCGGTTTACGCTCAATGACACCCAGAAGATTGCTCCACTGTATGAAGGAGCCATTCCCGTTCCGACGAAGGCCGGAGTCCAGTCTATTGATCTCAAATCGTTGGGACTGATACTCGAACCTAACGTGCAATACCGCTGGTTCGTCTCGGCCAGCCCCAATCCTGACTCTCCCTCCAGGGATATCGTGGCTGGCGGAATGATCGAGCGATGCGAATTCAACGAGTGCCTCACGGTGACGTCTGTGAACCTCACGTGTGACCGGGAAAGCGTTCGGACGAATGCCCTGATCGGGTTCTGGTACGATGCGATGGGGTGTGTCTGTTCGCTGATTGAGAAAGAGTCAACTGATCCGTCGCTTCGCAGGCTGCGAGCCGCGCTCCTGCGACAAGTCGGCCTCAACGGTGTGGCAGACTGGGATCTACGATCCCTTCAAAACAACGAGCAATAGTTGGCCGGAGCTTCTTGACCAGCTCGTATTTGACCAGACCAGATGTATCTATTTTGATTCAGTTCGAATCAGTTTTGATTCACCTCTTTCCCGAGCCTTTCACCGCAGCAGGATCACGTGTCAAGATTCACTGTGTCTTGAATGCATACCGCTCCCGCTGCAGCCATCATGAACCAAATCGTTCACGGCATGTGTCTTGCCACATCGACACAGTACACAGATGGTACGCGCTTGGGAAACCTTCTCATTTACTTGCCGTTCACTTGTCGCCACTGTCGTGTGGTTCGTGTTCCTCGTTGCTGCTCAAGCAGAAGACAAGACAAGTACATTGAGCACGCCGCTCGACTATGGCGTCCCTGACGAACTTCAGCTACTCAAAGAGGAAGAAACGGTGAGCATCGCCTCCCGCTATGAACAGCCCATTTCGCAGGCCCCGTCGAATGTCTATGTGATCACCGATGAAGATATCCGCCATTCTGGTGCCACAGACATTCCGACGATTCTCCGTCGTGTGCCAGGCATCGAGGTCATGCAGGTGACGGGAACGGATTTCAACGTCAGTGTTCGAGGAGATAATCAGCTCAACGCCAATAAACTGCTCGTCATGGTCGATGGGCGCTCGATTTACGTCGACATGCAGGGGGGACTGTCATGGAAGAATATTCCGGTCACTTTACCTGAAATTAAACGTATTGAGGTACTGAAGGGGCCTGCCTCGGTGATCTACGGCTTTAATGCCTTCGACGGTGTCGTCAACATTATCACCAAGTCCCCCAGTGAGATCAAAGGAACGATGATCCAATTGGGCGGAGGCGAGCTCGGCACGATTTCGAGTGCCGCTGTTCACGCCGGTACCTACGGCAAATTGGGGTATCGGCTTTCATTCGGGCATGACCAGAATTCTCAATGGCGTAATCGAGACACCTCGGCATTTCACAACAATAAAGTGCATATGCTGACAGAGTATGCGGTAACGACCGATTCACGAATACGGCTTTCGGGAGGATGGGCTGATGCACACCGCTATGACGGCCCGGTGTTCAACTTACAAACGCCATCAACTCCCCTCACACAAAGCCACGCAGACATCAGTTACGAACGCCCCAACTTGTATATTCGTGGCTGGTGGACCCAAAACGACCTCCATGCCGACTTGATCATGCACCCCTTTCTGAACAATCTTCTTCAAGAACTCAATCAATTCGGTGAACCACGTCTTGCTTTCCTAACCAATACGTATAATGTTGAGACTCAACATAGTTTGGACCTCTGGACACATAACCGTCTGACGTATGGGGTCAACTATCGGCTCAACACGGTGTCAGGGAACGGTGTAGCCAGTAGTGGCGAGGAAACCCGATTCGGATTATATCTACAAGACGAATGGAGATTCATACACCGCCTCAGCGCGACTGCCGGCGTCCGCTACGACCTAAACTCATTCATCAACCCAACGATCAGTCCTCGGTTTTCACTGCTCTATACCGTTGCTCCTGATCACACACTTCGTGCCACGGTATCCGTCGCGTATCGACCGCCGACACTGTTTGAGCGTGAGAGCATCGCACAGTTTGTCACAACTCTTCCTCCACCGTTCCCTTCACCCCCACCATCTTCCCTCGTGGGATCACAAACGCTGAAGCCGGAACAGATTGTCTCATACGATCTCGGTTATCAGGGCTGGTGGTTCAAACACCGACTCCGTGTGCGAGGCGATCTCTTCTTCAACCATATTTCCGATCTGATCAACTTCACTACCATTGGAACGACACGCACATTTTCCAATGGAGGCGTGGCCGACATGTACGGCGGTGAAATTGGGGCAGAATTCCTAGCAACCCAGTGGCTCAGTGGATTTGTGAATGCCTCCTACCAGCGGATTGGGCAAACATTCGTCGGAGTCGGCCGCCGAGGTGGTCCTGCATGGAAGGTTAACGCCGGGTTGCGAGGCGAATGGGATAGCGGCCTAAGTGGCGAGGCGACCGTTCATTACAGTAGCGCTGCCACCTATCCAGTCATCGATACCTTCCTAACCTTGGCTCCCTTCGGTGCGACCGTGCCGAATTCCCGCGTGGACGGCTACACCTTGCTCAACCTTCGTGGTGCCTATACGTTTTGGAAGCAGAAAGCAGCCGGAGGCTACCTGCGAGACGCCGAAGTGGCCGTTTCCGCTGTTAACTCATTGAACGACAAACACCGAGAACATCCCCTGGGCGATCTAATCGGCAGCCGTGTCATGGGTTGGCTCACGGTGCGGTACTAGCCAGAATGGGGAAGCGTCATCCTGTTGGTACGCGGTAAGATATCTCCACCTCGTTTTTTGCGGAAGAGACTCAGTGCGCTCTTGAATCGACGATCATGATCGCTTACACCATCAGAATCCAAGAGAGGGCCGTCGCAAGATCTCGCTCTGCCTGGTTAATAGCGCTTGTACTGATCCCTTGTTTCTACCTCTATGCTGAGCCGGCTCTCGCTACCGGGCCGGAGATCGCGATCCTCAAATCATCTGACCTCAAAGCCTACAATGATGCCGTGGAGGGATTCAAAGCAACTGCTCCAGGGAATGCCACGTATGTTGAATATGATCTGCGAGGTGATTTCGATCAGGGGAAGCGACTGGCGAGGACCATTCGTGCGACAGACTCTACCCTGGTGGTCGCGGTCGGTCTGAAGGCGGCACTGACGGCTAAGCTCGAGATCGTGGATATCCCGATTCTCTACATGATGATTCTTGCCCCCGCCAAATATCATCTCACTGCGGCCAATATGGCCGGCGTACTCATTGAAGTTCCGACGGACCGGCAACTAAAGCTGATCCGTACGTTTCTCCCGACTCTGCGCAAGATCGGCGTGCTGTATAATCCCGAGAAGACGGCTGCCAAGTTGAAGGAAGCAGAATCACACGCTGCCGGCCATGAGTTCCAGCTGAGGGGTTTTCCGGTCGCAAAAGAAAAGGAGGTTCCTCAACAACTCAGGACGCTACTGTCTCATTCGGAAGCATTATGGTTGATCCCGGACTCAACCGTACTGACCGATGAGTCGATCCGTTTTATCCTGGAATCCGCTGTGGCGAAGCAAATTCCCGTCATTGGGTTTTCACCCGAGTTTACACGTCTCGGGGCGTTGCTCAGCTTGTCCATTGATTATGGCGAGGTCGGGCGCGAGGCTGGGCTCCTCGCGAAACGTATCTTAAACGGGGAACAACAACTCCCGCTCAAGCCCGTTTCAGTCCAACGGATTCGGATCACCGTGAATCAGAAGACAGCGCGCTATTTGGACATCACGATTCCCAAGGAACTCGATAGCCTGATCGACGAAACCTATTGAGCCGATCGATGGACGCGGAACGCATGAATCAGGATCTCCGATCGCAACCCACCACGGGATTCTTCGGCCTTAGGTTCAAGTTTGTCTTGCTGTTCAGCATGATTCTGATCGTGACCTGCTCGTCATTAAGCTGGTATTTCATTGAAACAAGACGCAGCGTCATGATGGATAATCTCCAGGAACTTGGAACAATCCTCCTGACCAATACCGTACGAAATGATCATTTTCGAATTGGTGGAATCGTTTTGGAAGATCGGGAAACGCTCGAGCAGTTCATGAACAGCCTGATGGCGATCGACCGGGTCGTCTATGTCATGATCACGACGTCTGACGGGCGTGTCCTGGATCAACAGAGCAAGCGAACAAATAGATTGCGCGCAGGTTCACCAGACACATCGCCACAACCGCTCTACCCAGACGATAGCCTGCTTGAGTCCTTAGGCAAGACGCCCTTGACCGCTCCGCTCATCACTCAATTGGTACTCGCGTCTAACCAGACGTTGATCCCACAAGACGAATCCTCAGATTGGCTCCTTCCATTCTTGGTCCGGCAGGAAACTTTGTACGACTTTGCGATGCCGGTCCTCAAAGATTCGGCTCGTTCGTCTCACCTCTCGGAGGAGCTCGACGAGAAGAGAGGCACGTCATTCCCAACAGCACACCCACCAGTGGTCGGCGTAGTCCGTATCGGTATGACCGATGCTCAGGCCAAAGCAACACTGCTGATCATTATCCGCAATGTTGCGTTGTTGACGTTGTTCATCATCGCCGCCGGGATCCTCAGTGCGCATCTGCTGACATCACGCATTACGATCCCACTGCGCAATCTGGCCGGTGCCGCCAAGCAACTCGCAGATGGACAGGACGCACCGGTTCCGTTTGCTGTCTCGACGAAGGATGAAGTCGGCCAGCTCACGCACGCCTTCAATGTGATGACACAATCTTTGCATGAGCGGAACCAGGCGATCACGTTGAACCTCGAAACAATCAAACGGCAAGTCACGCAACTAACCACGGCGCACAAAGTCAGCACTGCAATCGCGAGTGCTAACATGCTCAATCTTGACCAGCTCCTGAAGGCAGTGCTCCCATTGCTCTCGGACAATCTTGCTTTTTCTAAAATGGCAGTTCTCCTCTATCACCCAGAGAAGAAAGCCTGTTCCATCGCGCAAGTTATGGGAGCAGGTCCAGAAATTGACGAGGCCGCACGCCTGCTTGAAATACCGATTAATGAAGGTAGCATCACTGCCGATCTACTCTTCCATCGTAAACCATTCCTGATACAAGACATAGAAGCAGACGCTCATCGCTTCTATCCACCTATCTTTCATTTATTACAACGCTCGGGCACACGTTCAATCGTTGTCGTCCCACTCCTAAGCCAAGCTAAAATTCTTGGTTTTCTTGCCGGAGGCCGAGATACGCATCCATGCAGCGAAGATGACCTCGACATCCTTTTGACGATCGCCGGTCACGTCGCGGCGGCCATCGATAATGCCAAGGCCTACTCCGAACTCGCGGAACTCACTCAGCACCTGGAAGAGCGCATTGAGCAACGTACCGAAGAACTATCCTACGCCAATGCCCAACTCCAAGAACATGATCGGCGTCGGTCGACCTTCCTCTCAGTCGTGTCCCATGAGTTGCGAACCCCGATGACGGCCATTCGAAGCTTTGCAGAAAACATGCTCGATGGCGTCACCGGTCCGTTGACCGAACTGCAACATACTTACCTCACTCGCATTCAACATAATGTCGCTCGACTGGGCAGAATCATCGCACAATTGCTCGATTGGTCACGCTTGGATACTCAGCGAGTCGAACTTCACCTTGAAGAGGTTTGCGTTCATCAGATAGCGATGATCGTCACAGACAGCTTGCGGATGGTGGCATCAGAAAAGACTGTCTCACTTGAGATCCCGACGGTTCAATCCCTTCCATCTGTACAGGGCGATCGCGATAAACTTGAACAAATTTTCTGGAATCTCATTGGTAATGCGATCAAATTTACGCCTCCCGGCGGCCAGGTTGCCGTGGAGTTCGGCCTGTCGCCTCCAGGCTTTGTGCAGACGTGTATCTCCGATAGCGGCTGTGGGATCGACCCTGCTCACGTACCCCATATTTTCGATGAATTTTCTCGAGTGCCGTCCGCCATGCCGGCATCACAAGGCGCTCAACTAGGCCTCTGCATTACCAAGACGCTGGTCGCCATGCACCATGGCCAGATATGGGTGGAGAGCCAGCCACAGGCCGGTTCACGGTTTTACTTTACCCTTCCCGTTTCTACATCCCCTGATGAACTGCCTCCTAAGGCCGCGGAAGAAGCGGAACAACATCTCTCTTGAAAGGATGAGGACCTTATGCGAGCAAAAATCCTGATTGTCGACGACGACCCTGATATCCTCCTCAGCTTGCAAAACCGAGTCAGTTTTATGGGGCATGACGCGCTGACTGCCACGAATGGCAAGGATGCGCTGCGAGCGATTCAAGAAGAAGAGCCGGATCTGGTCCTATTGGATCTTGAGCTTCCGCTGCTTTCAGGTCTGGACGTGTTGAAACAGATCAGCGAGACCTCCGTTCGTCAGGACGCTCCTGATCAAGATACATCGCAGAACTCAACTACCTATACGACTCCCCTTATCGTCATGTTGACGGCCTATGGCACGATTGAGCGCGCGGTGCAGGCCATGCAGCTCGGCGCCTTCGACTTCGTGCCGAAGCCCTTCACCTCCGATCACTTGACGGTGGTGATCAAGAAGGCGCTGGACACCGTCATGCTGTACCGGCATGTCGCAACGCTCCGCAAGGAAGTGGATGTCCAGTTTGAGTCTGTCCTCACAACCAACAAGCAGATGGGCGCACAACTGGCGATCGCTAAACAGGCGGCCTCCTCACCCGTCACCGTGTTGTTGCTCGGCGAGACCGGGACCGGCAAAGAAGTAGTGGCTCGCGCCGTTCATCGATGGAGCCCTCGTTCAGCCAGGCCGTTTGTCGCCGTCAATTGCGCGGCATTCCCCGAAAACTTGCTGGAGAACGAGCTCTTTGGTCATGAAAAAGGCGCGTTCACCGGAGCCATCAAACGGGAGCCCGGCAAGATTGAAATGGCCGAAGGCGGCACGCTGTTCCTTGACGAGATCGGCGACATGCCGCTCACCATGCAAAGTCATCTCCTGCGGGTGCTCAACGATAAGACATTCTATCGAGTCGGTGGAGCACAGGAAGTACGAGCCGACGTACGATTCATCGCCGCCACCAACAAAGACCTTGCACAGGCGATTCGTCAAGGAACATTCCGTGAAGACCTCTATTTTCGTCTTGCCGTCATCACAGTAACCTTGCCTCCTCTCCGTGAACGACTCGACGACCTGCCTGCCCTCGCAGAGCACTTTCTCACCCAACCAGGAAAGTTCGGTCTCAACAGGCGCTGCGTCCTGAGCGACACCGCACTCCATGCACTCCGGAGTTACCGCTGGCCCGGTAATGTTCGTGAGCTGGAGAACGTGCTGACTCGTGCCATGGTCTTGTGTCCCGGCGACACGATCGGACCTGAGCATCTCGCATTGACCACTACGACTCCCCCTCCGACAAACCAAGCGGCCAACACCGATATCATCTTCTTCTCCTATCACCAGAGCATGGACGCCTATGGCCAAAGGCTGATTGAGGAGGCTCTGCGGAGAAACGGCTGGAATCAGACCAAAGCCGCCGCCGAGCTGGGCCTACAGCGAACGTACTTGACCAAGCTACTCCGGCAAAAACAGATCTCCCCGAAACCGCCGACGACTCTCTCCGACTGAGGAAGCGGACGGCACACCAGAACGATTCTTGGCGTGCCGTTCAGCCTGTCAGAACGCTGGTCGACATCTTCGACTGTCCCTCTCGAATGACTGCATCAAATTCGATCCGCTGTGGGATCGATTCAGATTCATCTGCCTAGCATAGTGATTCATGACTACGTTGACATTGGCCGTTCGCCCTGACCTTGTCGAAGGGCGAGTGTTTTCAACTGATTCCGTCCATGGTTCGACAGGCCTGTCCTGAGTGAATCGAAGGGCTCACCACGAACGAAAGGTGAAGGAACTTATGAGACACTATACTGGCCGTCCTGGCGATCTGGGTAACCATCTACATCGCCCTCATGATAGTCGCAATGGTCGTGATTGCCGTGGGACTTCACATACTTCGATAACCCTTGTAGGCATCAGGACGATACCGCTCTGAATAGGGCACAAAACGAGGAGCAGGCTTGGTTGGCAATGAGAGAAGATGCTGAGGGTGTGTATCCCGTCGCCTTACGAGAAAAAATAGGCTCCGGGTCGAGCGAGCAAGAATGAACCACCACTGGTGGGGTTTATCCGCCTGCACCAATGACGATAGGACGATACACAGCCGGCGGTACGAGCAAGCTTGGTTTGGTCGGGGCGAGAGGATTTGAACCTCCGACATCCTGCTCCCAAAGCAGGCGCGCTACCGGGCTGCGCTACGCCCCGACGTGTTACAGGTAAGTCACTGATCTCTACAATAGCCCATCGCATGTGCGCCCGGAACCGTGGGGGACTTATGCGACGGAGTCAGTGTTCGCGTGATCCTCCAGCCATACACGCATTTGCACAAATGCCTTTGCCCGGTGACTCATACGATTCTTTTCTTCAATCGTCAACTGAGCCAGCGTCTTGCCGAATTCCGGCACGAGAAACACCGGATCATACCCGAACCCACGATCTCCAATCGGCTGTTCGGTGATCACTCCTTCTAGAGTACCCTGTGTGACATGAACATCGCCACTAGGAAATGCAATCGCGGCAACCGTCAGAAATCGTGCCTTCCGCTTCGCTGCCGGAACGCCTGTGAGCTCTTGAAGGAGCTTCCGACAATTATCTTCGTAGGTGGCATGCTCTCCGGCATAGCGTGCCGCATAAACCCCTGGTCGGCCTTGCAGTGCGTCGACTTCCAACCCAGTATCATCGGCCAGCGCAGGGACTTGTGTAACCTTGGCGATCTCTCTTGCTTTTTTCATCGCGTTCGCTTCGCAGGTCGCCCCGTCTTCCTCAACCTCCGGCGCGGTGGGAAAGTCCGCCAATGTTCGGATGCGTATGCCGATTCCTCCGAGCAGAGCCCCAAGCTCTCGCCCCTTATCTGGGTTACGCGTAGCAAGCACAATCTCGCTGACAGACTGATCAAGCAAGCGCACCAATCAATTCTTTCTGAATGGCCGTTAGCCGTTCGATCGCCTGCCACCCCAAGGTCAAAAACTCGTCCATGTCCTGCTTGGCAAACGGGGTGCGTTCCGCAGTTCCTTGCACTTCAACATACTGCCCTCGACCGGTCATCACCAAATTCATGTCCACTTCCGCCATGGAGTCTTCGGTGTATGCTAGATCCACCATCACTTCTCCGCCCACCTTTCCAACACTAATCGCGGCTAGGTAGTCGGTCAGCGGAATTGTTTTCAGTAAATCCTTCTTTTTCAACACGGCACAGGCATCTGCCAACGCAATGAATGCGCCGGTAATGGACGCCGTTCTCGTCCCACCATCGGCCTGAATCACGTCGCAATCGACCCAAATGGACCGTTCTCCCAGCTTCGATAAATCCGTCACGGAGCGCAGGGCGCGCCCGACCAGACGCTGGATTTCCAAGGTTCGACCGCCTTGTTTGCCTTTCACAGCCTCTCGAGGGGATCGGTCATGGGTCGCCCGCGGTAACATAGCGTACTCCGCCGTAACCCATCCCGTTCCTTTTCCCTTCAAAAAAGGAGGGACCTTCTCCTCAACCGAGGCCGTACAGATGACCTTCGTATCCCCCATTTCGATGAGCACCGCCCCTTCCGCATGTTTCGTGAAGTTCCTCGTCACTTTTACGGGACGGACCTGATCTTTCCGCCGTCCATCGAAGCGCACTAACCCGGAGATTCCACTCATGTTCTTTTACCCTTTCCTCAATAACTAGGGTGCGAATTATAGTGAAGGCTCTGAGAAATCGCAAACGACCTATCGCATGAGTATCCCTGATAGAACACGGAGTGCCGAAAGCCCACCCACTCGCGTAGATGTACGGAACCAGTCCGTCGGATTTGGCGAAATCTGTACAATCCCTTGACGTGCCTGCGGCTCCTGGCATAGTGAAGGGAGAGAACCCATGCATAACGCAGAACGCCACACAGTCTATCCAGATGGAGCACTTTCATTATTCCTCACCTGGAACGACGATTGGTCCAGGATCGCGACAATGAACCTGCCTAGGTAGGAGTTGATGGCACAAACGCCGCCTACCCAAGTACACACCGTACCACCGTTAAGTTTGACGCCAATGCGCCGATAAGGAAGAAGAAACGAGACAATCCTCGGCCCCAACCAGACACACACGATTCGACTCATGGCAATACTTCTGGATCAGACCACCCACCAAGCGCTCCTCGATAATCGCAATATCCTGGTCGTCGATGACGAAGAACCGATCCGCCGCCTCCTCGCCTATCTGCTCCAATCCCATGGCTACCATGTAGAAGGTGCTGGAGACGCACGAGAGGCTCGACAAAAGCTCGAAGAGCAAGCATTTGCGTTGATGCTCTGCGATGTCAACATGCCCGGAGAATCCGGCATGGACCTGGTTCGCCACGCTCTGGCTGAGCACACGCATACAGCCGCAATTATGGTCACAGGGCTCGACAGCTCGGTACTCGCTAACGCCGCGCTCGAGGTCGGCGCCTTCGGGTACATCGTCAAGCCTTTTGAATCGAACGAAGTGCTGATCGACGTCGCAAATGCGCTCCGCCGCCGCCGGCTCGAAATGGAAAATCGCCAGCATCGTGAGAATTTAGAAGATATCGTCCGTACAAGAACCCTCGCACTCCAGCAAGCGCTGGACTGGCTTGAACGAACTGAAAAAGAGCTACGCCTGTCCCGGGAAGAGACCATTCAGCGACTCGCCATTGCAGCCGAGTTCAGGGACCATGCTACCGCCAAGCACATTCAGCGCATGAGCCACTACTGTGAGTTGCTCGCGCGCAAAGCCGGGCTCTCTCCCGATCGATGTGATCTGATTCGCACGGCTAGTCCCATGCACGACATCGGCAAGATCGGCACTCCGGATCATGTACTCTTGAAGCCGGGAAAGTTCACGCAGGAGGAATTTGGTGTGATCGCACAGCATGCGGAAATCGGCTACCGCATCCTGAGTGGGTCGGATGCGGAACTGCTGAAAGTCGCAGCGGTGATCGCTTACACTCACCATGAACGGTTCGACGGCACCGGATATCCACGGGGGTTACAGGGCGATACCATTCCGATTGAAGGCCGCATCGCGGCCATCGCCGACGCCTTTGATGCACTCACCACACGGCGTGTCTATAAACCGGCCTTTGAGATGAGCCACGCGATTGAACTGATGCTCAAACACCGAAGCGAACACTTCGATCCGGAATTATTAGACGTCTTCGTCGCCTCGAGCGACGAACTCACGCGAATCCATAAACAGTACGCAGACCCAGTCAATCCGAATCCCATCAACGAACTATGATCGGCATCCGACATTTCGCACATCTGCTTGGTTCTTGACAATTCATTGACCGATAACCGCCTCACTCCTATACTTTTTCAAGCTTTCCAAAACAGGGGCCCGTATCGTGGCATCGAGGGTGACGAGAGAAGGAACGGTGGGTATGCCGAAAAAGTTGACATCGGTTCGCAAGCGTCCCCGGGTTCGAAATTGGATCGCCTATACCTGCGAAGCGCTGGTCGCCTCCGGCGCCATGCCGACTTGGGAAGCTGCCACCTACCTGACTGAAAACTTGTTCGGGGAAAAACCGAATCCGCGTCTCCTAACCCCGTCCAACCCTCACGAGGTCACCGCACAATTGCTGCACCGTCTCTATGAACCGATCCTAGAAGCGGCTGCCCGGGACGCCGGGCTTCCCGCTGCTTCTACAGTCCATATCTTCACCGACATTAGTCTTACCGGTCACTCCGCTGTCCTGGTCGTTTTGTTCCATGAACGAGATCAACCTCAAACTCTCGTGATGTTGGATGCTGTCAAGGCCTGGGATCTCGTGTTTCAAGACGCCGAGTCATTCAACCTGTGGGCTGAAGAACGCTACAAGCAGCTTGTCGATGCTTTACGGAGCGCGATAGTGGATCTAGGAGTAGATGTGCTCAAGCCGGCAGTTTAGCGTCATCACCGTCTGTGCTCACCTACACTTCCTCTCCTCTCTCACCCGCATCGACAAGGCCAGGAACACACTAACACAGCACCCTTGCTCCACGGCTGTGGGAGCCTACATCCTTCAAGGATAAGTGGCATAGTCGAGCGGAGAACATGTTTGGATGAGCGAAGCGAGACAGGTCTCCCGCCTGGGTTTGCCCCAGGCGGGACAGTATCAACTATCTACTGCACCGGACCTGGATCTTTCTGCTTCGAAGTCAGCTGCTTTTTCCAGTAATTGCAGTCTTTGCCTTTACAGTTCTTGACCCATTGCTGGACCCAACCGTTGTAGACATTTGGAACAGCCAGGACGCCCTGACCACCCATGCCGGGGTTACCAATCACCGTATCGTCCTGTACGGCCGACGCCGTCCCAGCCAGCAGCACACGTCCGACAATGGCGGCATTGCTCGGATCGCCATCCATATCGGGATCAGGGTCCACCACGAGCATCACGTTGCTGAACTTGTTCGCGATATAGGCATAGTAGCCGCCCCCTACCTTTGCGCCGTACTGCACGCCATGGCAACCTGGGTCACAAGGCAACATCGCCACAACCTTGTCCGTTTTGGTATCAACGATCGTAATGGTAGCGGTCAACGTATTAGCCGTGACCATGTTGGTTCCATCCGGACTCACCGGCGTCTGAATGGGTAGCGCCCCGACAAAATTTTGAATTTCACCTGTGATCGGATTGTAGCTATTGCTCCCCCCATCTGGGATATCATTTAATAAATTGATGGTTTTAATTACCGTATTCGAATTCATATCAATGACAGTGATCGTGCTATCAAGAAAATTGGTCACGTAATACTTGCTCGAATCCGGCATCATGCCCGTGGCGATCGGGACAGCGCCCGTATTATTCGTTGCCTGGATGGCACCGGCCGGAAAGTTATACAGTGTCGAGGTATTGATATTTTCATTGGGCGTCACCATTTTATCCCCGGTCGAACTCATCCAATGACCATGAGGATGGGTGGCGTTAATAATGTCGGAGTTATCTACTGGTGCATGTGTCATCGGGATATCACGAAGAAATTGGTTTGGACCTGCGCCATTTCCACCCGCAAAGGCGTTAAATTCTCGTACGTTATTGCCACCGTTCTGTGCCACATGCACGTAATCATTATTGGCTCTCGTCATCACATGTGAGGGAGCGGGCCCCGCGTTCAGTTCCCTGATGAACGCACCGGTCTTTCTATCAAACACCGCCACTCGCTCGTCAAACCATTGGGTCTGATAGATCACCTTCTGATCTCGATCCGTCCACATGTTGTGGGGATGATTCATATTGGTCTCTGGGAGTGCAATCTTCCTCGTCAACGCCCACGTCTTTCCGTCAATGACCGTTGCTGCTCCCGGCTTGGATTTGCCTGCCGTCAATTCAAACTGCGTATCGATCCAGATTTCACCCACTCCTGCAGTTGTCGGGTTAAATAATTTATTTGCGTCATCCGTGAGATCAACGGTCCCAATCGAAAGCACCGCGGAAAGATCAGAAACCGGGATCGCGTTTCCATCAACATCGTGCACAATCACCGGGACAGCCGGAAAAGCTGGTGTCCACGTGGTCTTCGTGTAATCTTTCCAATTCCCCGGATCCGTGATGATGAAGAAGGTGCGCAAGAGGCGGATCGCTAAGTCGCTGAATGTCGGAACCGTAATATTGTTAACCAGTGTAATCGTTTTGCCGAGATCCAATTCCGGCGTAGCGGGATCATCCACGATGACACCCGCGAACATATAGACGTGGATGTCACAGATGAAGACGTACAAACCTGGCTCCGTCAACTTCACAGTGGCCACCCCCCCCGGTGCCGGGTTGAGAAAATCGATGGCCGCCTTGAATGGCATATTTGAGGCACCCGTGGGCCAAATCAAGCTCAGCACCGTATGGATCGTGCTGGCTTCTGCGCTAAACGTGGGAAACCCCACCGTTTCTCCGGGGCGAATGACGGCGAGGGACCTCTGCTGAGCCCCTCCAATGGATGCAGGCACACACCCGATTCCAGATGCCGAATTGCCTGTATTCGAACAGGTAAAAAAGTTTCCCGGCCTGTCTCCAGCCTCGAATGAGACGACAGGCTCATCGGGAGCAGGAGCCTGAGCGTGGGCCATGCCAGCCATGCCCCACGCCACCAGCATACCGAGTGCAGCCAATAAAAGATGTCGTGTTTTCATAGTGTCTTCCTTTAGGGTTTCAAGCGTTTCATCTGTGTTGACACTTGGTGTTTTCGTTTCAGTGGACGTGAAGCTCCGACATCATCCCGAACGTGGCATGAGGAAGGATGTGACAATGGAACAGCCACCGCCCTAGTCCTCCCCCCTTCGACTTTTTTGCAGTCGGCCGATCGTCCAAGGAAACCCGAAACGTGAAGGTATAATTCGCAGGTACGTCCATGATGTCCCGAAACTCATGATACGGGAATTCATAGATCGGTCCGGTGGTGCCAGCGTGTGGAGCCAGTTTCGTGGGCTGAAACGAAAACCCATGCAAATGAAACGGATGGTGCGCCCCCGTCGTATTGGTCACCGTGAGTTCCAATGTATTCTCAAGGGTTGCATGACGGGCTGAGGCTAGGAAAAAAGGATAGCCACCGCTGGCCAGACCATCTTTACCGAGACCCGTGAAGTCTCTCGGCATCGGGACCCCGTCAATCGACGCCTGAAACGCGCCGCTGTTGGCCCAGAAGGTCAGCTGGATGTCTTTATTCGTCGATCCATCTTCACCCTTGGAAGGGGCAAGAAGATTATCTGGTGCTGCACCGAGCACCTTGACCGAGGCTCCCACCTTTGTAAGTAGAGGATCCCCCGCCTGTTTTACCAACGACGGAGATGTGACCGGGCTACCACTAACTTTCAGGTGCATCACCGGCACTGTCGGGGTCCAGGAGTAGGTGGCTTCCACCCGCTCGAAATCCTCTGTCCAGAGGGTCAGAGCGCCTGTGGCGTTCTCCGGAATCGCCGCTACCACATCCGCACGACCGGCAGGCGGAACCAAAATCTCGCCCTGCCCATATTTAAAATCAAACTCGCCGACGATGCCCCCTCTAGTACCGCATGATCGAGCAATCCTCCTTCTCCACCGATTCGAAGCAGGTTGACTTGTGCCCCACTACTGGTGGTCAACCGAAGGCGCATGTAACGGACCGGCGAGGGATTCACGATCTGCAATCGCAGTCCCTGACCTGCCTGGACCTCAAGTGCATTTGCCAACACACTCGATGAAGGATCCGCTGGGGCACTAGGAGTCCCTCCCCTTGCATCAACCTGTACGCCGTTGGTCAAGACCGTAAACCCTTCACTCATACGACCAGTCAAGCTGGGAGCTTGAATGTTCGGAACGTCTCCGGCCTGGTAGAGACTCGGTGTATACACTCCATTGGCATCCCGCGGCTCCACTTCACACAGGATGAGCGGAGACTGATTCAAATCATCATTTGAGTAGTTGATCTCCCATGCCTCAACGCCACTCACGTGCGGCAGATCACCAGCAAATGTAGCCGGGTTGGTCCCCGTTCCCGGAGCATTGCAGACCGTGATATCGCTGAGCACCAGCGTCTTGGTTTGTTCTGCCGACGGGATCACACCATGATTCCGGAGTTGTGCTTCATGTCCCTGATTATCTTCAACAATGATCGACCCGTAGAGTCCTTTGGCCACTTGATTGGTCGAAGAGTGATGATGTGGGTGGTACCAGAAGATCCCCGGCCGGCTGACGATGAAATCGTAGACGAACTTCCCCCCTTTGGGGTCCACTGCAGGCTGAGTCACTTCCGTGCCGTCACTGGCATTGTTCAACTCGATGCCATGCCAGTGAATACCCGACACATTTGCCTCTGGATCCAAACCTGACTTCTCGAGGTTATTCACAAAATGGACGATGACCCGGTCTCCCACCTTAAGCCGAAACTCCGGACCAGGGATGCCAGGCTGCGTGCAGTCACTCAGCTGCTTGTCTGAGCAGCTCTTAAACGCCATCCCGTTCGCCGTCACATCCGGACTGCCAGGCGAAGCAATATTGACGGTCGCCTCGTCTGCCACAATCCATGTCTCGACGATGGTTGGATCATTATTCGCGTCTTTAACCTGTGGAACCTCATACGGCCCAACTCCAGTTGTGGCCAGTGCCGATTCTTTACCGGACACGAACAACATGACCGCCAAGATGGCCACGAGACATGCCTTCCACGTACTTACGTTTTCGACGTTCGCCGAATGACCTGGTAACCCTTGAGTCATAGTACATCTCCCTGGTTATAACCAATACGATCTGCTCAGCTGTTTGAAACGACCCCTTCCGCTCTACTACTACCCACTCACCGCGTCGCCCCAAACCGTGAACCACCACAATTGTGGTTTCAAAATATCCAACTTGGACTGGATGCACCTCACCCGCTACAAAGAACCGCCGGTCAAACCAGCTGTTTAGTGGGGTTAGAGCAAATTGTGTACCATCAAGTGGTACCTGCGAGAACAAACGACCGTTCGATCAAGGGCAATGCTTCATGGGTCGTGGAAAAAGGACGATACGCACACCCAGTGCAGTATTCGTAGGCCAGAGAGGTCTCGATGTGTCGCCGATCGGGCAAGCGGGTGGGATGATTCGTACTGTGCTTCAGAGATACACGTATCTAATTCGATTCTGTATCCGATCAGATTCAGCTCGAAGAAATGGAGGCTCTCACGCATGAGCGAGTGATCGTTCACAAGACTCGCTGTTCCCACCGCGTGAAATAACTCGCCGCGGCCGATCTCCTCGAGATCCCCAACTGTTTGTAGATTTTCAGCAGTCTCGCCCGGAATACTCCAGGCGAGACGTTCAGATGGCGCGCAATCTCTGTGTTGGTTCTTCCCGCCGCAATGAGCGACAACACACGCAGGTCCGATGCTGAGCACCCGCTGGATCGCGTCCGCTGCTTTAGGCCACTCCGCTCACGAACCCATTTCAGGATCTCTTGTGTCAATTGTTGGTCCACGACGGCTTGCCCGGCAGCAACGACCTCGATCGCCTTCGCCACGGCCTCACCCGATGCCTGCTTCAGCAGGTAGCCCTGCGCACCGGCAAGAATGGCAGACTTGAGAAGTCGTTTATCGTCGCTGGCGGTGAAAAACAGGACCGCGATCTTCGGGTAGCACGTGCGAATAGTCCGACAGAGATGAATCCCATAGGAATCTCCTGCTTGAATATCCAAGACCACGACATCGGGACGACAGGTTTGTAACAACATTCTGGCTTCAGCGTGAGTCCGTGCGGTGCCCACCACAACCGTGCGGTGGTTCTTAGTAAGGACTGTCTTCAGCCGTTGAAGGACATCATCAGACCGGTCGACCAGCATTACGCGAACTTGTCGCCGAGAATCTGCTGGAGACACTGTGCGCCCCCCACAGGAGGAAACGGTCCGGAGTCAGTGATGAAGATTGTAGACCATGCGAATCCCATTCCCCCACTCTGATTGGCATCATGGTAGCCTCAGCATCTGAAAGTTCACAGGTACGGCCTCGGTAAGTAAGCGACAAGGCAGGAAATGTCCATCCGGGTCTCATTGTGTGGATCGGATCTCTTCGTCGGGGTGATGTCATCAGATCGATGATGTATCTAATTCGATTCTGTATCTAATTCGATTCACCTCATGAAGGTGGCACAACATGTTGATTCCTAAGTGTTGATACCGAATTCGGCTTCGCGTACATTTCCGGCTTCACGTCGTCCATGCAGCCAATTTTGCAGATAGATCACCTCGGCAGAAGCACACACCCCACGCCGTACAAGCCGAGGCATTCAAACTGCTTGGCCTTAAAATGCGGCATGGCCGCCGTCCTCGCCACTTGCTGGGTAAGCCACGTTTCATATACTTGGGCTGATCCTTCACTCCCCCTCCTCCGCACATCTTCGTCGACAGATCAGCAGCTCCAGGAGGAAACGCTCTACTTAAAAGAGGAAACCGTCAGCATCGCGAGCCGGTACGAACAGCCGATTTCCCACGCCCCATCCGACGTGTACGTGATCACCGACGAAGATATTCGTAACTCAGGAGCCACCGACATTCCAACACTCCTCCGCCGAGTCCCGGGCATGGAAGTCATGCAAACCAGCGCTGTCGATTTCAATGTCAGTGTGCGTGGTAATAATCAGTTACTCGCCAATAAAGTCCTTGTTCTTATCGACGGCCGATCCATCTCTACATTGACCAAGCCGGAATCGTCTTAT
This sequence comes from Nitrospira sp., assembly GCA_016715825.1. NCBI lineage: Bacteria > Pseudomonadati > Nitrospirota > Nitrospiria > Nitrospirales > Nitrospiraceae > Nitrospira > Nitrospira sp. The sequence goes on from JADJXO010000001.1 coordinate 1,206,786, forward strand.
GGAAGCTCCTCCCAATAGCACTGCCTGAAATCAAACGGATCGAGGTCCTCAAGGGCCCAGCATCGGCTGTCTACGGATTTAATGCCTTTGACGGAGTGGTGAATATCATCACGAAATCTCCAGAAGAGATGCGCGGGACCACTTTGCAGGTTGCGGGAGGCCAAATTGGCACCTTGCTCACAAGTGCGATCCAAGCTGGAACCGTGGGCAACTGGGGCTATCGCGTGTCGGGCGGGCATGAGCAGTCTCAGCGCTGGCCTGACAGAGGTGCAGCTGCCCTCAATAATCAACGGATCGGTGGCATGACGGAGTATCGCCTTTCAAACAGTGGAAAGATACGGGCCGAGGCAGGCATCGGTCGATCTAATCCCTACAACGGGTTCACAGCAGATGCTGCTACTGTCGATTCTCATCACTCCCAGGCCCATGCTCTGCTCAGCTACGAACAGAACGGCCTGCTTGTCCGTGGCTGGTGGAATGGTCTCTTTGCCGAGAGCACCCCAAGCGTAATTCCTCCCTTGACTCCCCTCGTTGCCTTGACCGACCGATCCGGGAAGAGAGATCTCGAGTTATCATTCAATACCTATGATTTCGAATCGCGTTACCAATTCCGGCCATCTAAAAAGCTGAAGTTCAACCTCGGCACCAACTTTCGCCATATTATTGCTTCATCGAACATCTTCAGTACCGGACGGCCGAGAATCGGTTAGGCCTTTATGCCCAAGGGGACTGGTTGGTGCTCCCTTCTCTGGAAGTAAGCGCTGGTCTCCGCTACGATCTCGATACCCTCATCAACCCCACCCTGTCGCCTCGTGGTGCGCTGGTGTACCACCTGAATTCGAACCATGCGCTCGGCCTATCTGGCTCGGTCGCCTATCGCCCTCCGACAACCATCGAGGTTGGCCCAACGTCTTAATCCTTTAACCCTTCCGGGATCACCCCCACCAGCGACCGCAGTTTTAGGATCAACCGACGTGAAGCCTGAACAGATCGTCCCTTATGAATTGGCTATCAAGGCTGGTGGTGGACCACAGGCTACGAACGAGGGTGACCGGATTTTTCAACCAGATTTCTGACCAAATCATATTTCGCAATCCAACGAGCAATCCATTAAGCCCAGCGACCCCCATTAATGGAAACTCAGCCGATATTTATGGAGGAGAAGTCGGCGTAGAAGCCTTAATAACGTCTTGGCTCTCGGGGTTTGCCAATTACGCATATCAAGAGGTTGGAAAATCCTCCGGTAGATCTAGCGAGCGAGGATTTTCTCACCACAAGGTGAATGCTGGACTCCGAATGACCTGGCATCCATTGAGGGGTGAGGTGCTCTACCATCATGTGGGCGCCGCATCCTATCCCTTATCGGAACTGTTCACGAATCTGGCACCCTTCTTCCCCGTCGGCACCATAGTTCCCCAAGAACGTGTCTCCAGTTACAACCTCCTCAATCTCCGGCTGGGCTATGTCATCTGGCGACAACAGACAGGTGACAATGTGAGGGAAGCTGAACTCGCGATTTCCGTCTTCAACGCTCTGAACGATACCCATCGCGAACATCCACTCGGCGACTTGCTTGGAACCAGGGTGATGGGATGGTTAACAGTAAAACTCTGATCCATTCTCCTCACGCAACACCTGCGGCCCAATAATTGCTTCTCAATTTCGCCCATGCAGTTGAACCAGCGCGTCATCCTCTTTCATCATCGCGTCGTTGGCAACGCGTGTAGATGTCAGCTATGATACCTAATTAGTCGATTGAATTTGGATCTCTCATGTTGCTCCTATCAGCTCTCTTGACGCTCCTCTCCTTCACAACCCTCCGGGACAGGGTTGAGGCGGCAGAAATTGCCATCGTCAAATCCGCGGATCTGCCGTCTTACGACCAAGCCATTATGGGATTCAAGGCAGGCCTTCCATCGCTGGTGAAGGTAAAAGAGTACAGCCTGAACGGTCACCTCACACGAGGCAGGGAAATCGGCAGAGGGTTGCGCGCCTCACCACCCGATCTGATCTTCGCGGTCGGACTCAAGGCAGCGATGTCCACCAAGCTGGAAATCTTCGATACACCCGTGGTGTTCTGTATGGTACTAAATCCTGAAACCTATGATCTTCCCGCATCCAACATGACTGGGATTGCCGTTCGGACCACACCGGAAGTGCAACTAGCAGCGCTCCACTCCCTCATGCCCAATCGAAAACGAATCGGAGTGCTGTACGGTGAGGACCAAACAGGGGCCGCTGTTCGGAAGGCAATCCAAGTGGCTCGTCAGCAGGGCTTGGAGCTTGTCCCGGTTGCGGTCCGACGCCAGGAAGACGTTGCTCATGCCCTCCGTGGGTTGCTTCCGAAGATCGACGCCTTGTGGCTGATTCAAGACCAGCTTGTCGTGTCTGAATCGGTCATCCCTCTCTTTTTAGAATCAAGTCTGACGGCCAAGGTACCGATCTTTACCTTCTCCTCCACGTTAGTCCAGCAAGGAGCCGTCGGAGCGCTTGTCTTGGATCCCTGGGCCGTGGGCCAGCAGGCGGCACGGCTGTCACTGAAGCGCCTCGGAGACGCCGGTGCTTTTGCAGGCACAATGGAAGCTCCTGAGCACTCTCAATGGGCAGTGAACCTAAAATCCGCATCCTACTTCGACATATCGCTCAATCCCGAGCTGATCCGGTTGGCCAACCATCTCTTTAGCGGATCGGGGCCGATCGCTCACAATCGCGATGCCTCGGATCTCACCCCTTAGCCATGCAGCCAAGAGGAGTGGGCGACCGCACATGATGGACGGCTCACGAATGAGAGCGAAATTCGGCACACTGACACCTCATCGGTTTTCGATCTCGCTCCGAGCCAAGCTGGTCTGCTGTATCGCACTGATCCTGGTCATTGCGTGCCTCCTCCTGGCTTGGCTGTTTGTCCGACAACAGGTGCGATCTGCGGCAGAAAGCTCGGTGCAGAGCGGCACTCTCCTCGCCCAACATCTTGCCCAGATGGGTCGCTCTAGTATCGTCGCCGGGGACATCCCTCGGTTACACCACCACATGCACGAAATTCTCGCCGTCAATCCAGTCGCCTATGTCGCCGTCATCGCTCCAAATGGTGAGCTCCAGGCCGGGTTTGGAAAGGGAGCGTGGCAAGAACAATTCGCTCCTCAGGATCCCGCACACCGCCGGTTTGCCGCGACAAAATTAGTCCAGCTCCGTCATCAGGGGAATATGACAAATGAGCCGCTTGTCAGCGCCATCGGCCTCAGCAGCCAGGGACCTACCCTTCGAGATACCATCGACCTAGCTCCGGGAGAATTACTGGCGTTAGTCGCAGGAACCGAGCTTCCCATTTTTTATGATATTACGGTTCACGTCCCACGCTACCCACTGGTCAGCGGGTGGGATCCTGCGCTGCAACTCACGCTTGAAGAACGATGGGACGGACTTGAGGAGGACACCACGCAGACTCTGATCCCTCCAACCCTCGTGCAGGTCGGCATATCAACGGCTCCGCTTCAGCAGAGTCTACGCCGGCTCTTGTGGCAAGCGGTCATGATTACACTGAGCACCCTGATCGGTGGGCTGGCCATGGCCGTCGTACTGGCCCGCCGCATCACCATTCCCTTGCAAGGTCTCACGGTTGCCGCCACGAAACTCGCAGATGGAGATACCGTGCCGAACTTGGCGATACGTACCCGAGATGAAATCGGCACACTCACCAGTGTCTTCAACCACATGGCAAAAACATTACATTCCCGCGAGCAGGAATTGCGCGAGTTGGCCCACAGCCTCGAAGATCGAGTCACAGCTCGCACACAGGAACTCGCCGCAGCTAACGCCAAGCTGCAAGAACTCGACCGCCGCAAATCCATTTTCATCTCTACGGCCTCCCACGAACTTCGGACACCGTTGACCTCTATGAAAGTCCACATCGCCAACCTCTGCGATGGAATCGATGGGGCCATCACTACCGAACAACAGCAGTCGTTGACACGTATGAGGGCCAACCTGTCTCGTCTTCACACGCTGATCGACGACCTCCTGGATCTGTCACAGATTGAGATGGGTCAAACGACGGTGCGCTTGGAACAGATCGCCGTCGGGCATGTGGTGGCCAAGTCCATCGAAGAGATGCGTCCGTTGGCCTCCGAACGTCGAGTGCATATCACGATGACCCTGGCATCCGATCTGCCCCGCGTGTCGGCTGACTCCGACAAATTGTACCGAATCATCCTCAATCTCTTGCATAATGCGGTCAAATTTACGCGTCCACACACGACGGTCGACGTGTCGGCCACCTTGTTGCCAAACGGTCATGTGAGGATTTCTGTGTCGGATGCGGGTCCCGGGATCACGCTGGAGGAGGCGGAAAGGGTCTTTCAACCGTTCTATCGAGTATCCACCACACCCAAGCAATCAAAGGGGGCGGGTCTTGGACTGGCGATCGCCAAGTTGCTCGTTGACCTACATCATGGCCGACTGTGGGTTGAGAGCGTGCCAGGGCATGGGAGCCGTTTTTCGTTTACCCTGCGCCCAATTCCCGTGACGCAACCCACTATCGCAACGGCGGTCTCAGATCGCACACCCAATCTCCCGATGATCCGTCGGTAAGCCCCTGCCGGCAGGGGCTCCTGAAAATCCTGTCGTGTCCTCTCGGACTACGTGAACGATGACTTCGTCTGGACCCCTCTTTGCCGGATGAGTCTCGTGAGGTAGGTGCGTTGTAGACCGAGCAGCTCAGCCGCCTTCGTTTGGTTCCATCCGGATCGCCGCAGCGCTTCTTCCAGGAGCTTTCGGCTGTGCGTCTCCATCACGGCATGGTAGTTCAGACTACAGTCCTCCGACAGGTCCGTCTCAAACGACAACTTGCGCTGAACCTTGATCCCAAGGTGTTCGGGCTCGATGGAGTGGTCTGGACACAAGACCGTGGCTCGGGCCAACACATTTTCCAGCTCCCGTACATTGCCCGGCCAGTGATAGGCACGGAGCACATTCAGCGCCTCCGGGCTCACCGTGATAGGACGACGTCCAGGTGCAGAACCATGTCGCCGAATAAAGTAGTCGACTAATACGGGGATATCGTCCCCTCGCTTGCGTAACGGCGGAAGCGTCAGCGAGATGACATTCAGCCGATAGTACAGGTCTTCTCGGAACGCCCCTTGAAGAATCGCGTCCTTCAGATCTCGGTTCGTCGCGGCCACAAAACGCACGTCGATGCGAATCGGTCGATTGCCTCCGACACGATAGAACTCTTGGTCCTGTAATACGCGGAGGAGGCGCGTCTGAAGCCCAGCCGGCATATCCCCAATCTCGTCGAGAAAGACCGTCCCACCTGCGGCGGCCTCAATCTTTCCCTGCTCTCGCGTGACCGCTCCCGTGTACGCGCCCTTTTCATGGCCGAACAACTCATTTTCGAGGAGGCTCTCCGGCAACGCCGCACAGTTGACGACCACGAAGGGTCTTGTGGCGCGTGGACTCCAGCGGTGTAACGCGCGTGCCATCACCTCCTTGCCGGTTCCGGTTTCACCCAGCAAAAGCACGGTGGCCGAAGAGGCAGCGGCACGGCGGGCCGTCTCGAGCAGCTGCCCCATCCGTTGACTCGGCCCTACAATACACGCATAGCGTTCGTACACTTCCGCTTGCAGAAGACCAACCTGCCTCGTGATGGCCGATTGTGCTACGGCCTTTTCGATCACGACAGCGAGGTGGTCTGGTTCGAACGGTTTGCTGAGGAAATCACACGCCCCCAGCCGCATCGCCTCTACAGCTCGACCGATGGTCCCAAACGCTGTAATGACAATCACTTCGGGCAGAGTCGGAGCGGGAACGGCCGAACGCTTTTCAGCAAGATGTTTGAGGATGTCCAGCCCGCCGAGACCCGGCAATTCAATGTCGAGCAGCATGACATCAGGCTGATCATCGAACACCATGCGCAGCGCCTGCTCACCATCTTCGGCCGTGAGCACATCGTGCCCCATCCATGACAAGCGCTTGGTCAACGACGTGAGGATGTCCGGGTCGTCATCGACGATGAGACACGGGCCTGCATCGATACTCCTGGTCTGGTTTCTCGCGGCACCATTGTAGCGGAAGATGAGTCGAAGGAGTAAGTCAGTCCACGATTAAGTCGTTATTGAAAGCAAGAATGGGACCTTGGTCACTGCACGATAGGAAGTGGCGTGATGCCTACGCTTTCGTCAATCCATCTTCTAAGTCATTGAACAGAATGTGTGGTTCGTAACTCCTGGTCACGAACAATTCTTCAGATGGCCTGACATATTCCATCTGTCTACAAAAGGATTCTGTATCGAATTAGATTCAGTCGAACATGAACTCCAAACCACGCGCTCAATCTAAACGCTAGAGGGAGAGGGAAGCGGTTTGACCCAGAGGTAGAGCACCCAACAGAGCAGAAGGAACCCTCCCGTCACCAGGAGCAGTCCTAGTGACGGGAGGGCGGTCGGGACGGACGCGACATCGACTTGTGGACTGGCGATGTCGCGTTCACGGCCGGTTACTTCTGACGACGCCGCCAGCCGGCCATCGCCAGGTGCCCGCCACCATCCGCCGCCGCCAATGCCCCCCAGGAGAGCTTGCCGGTCTCGCTATCCAGATCGAGCAGACTGTGCTTCATCTGCCCTTCCAGCTTCGCGACGCGGGCCTGCAATTCCAGCTCTCTTTCAGCCGCGTATCGTCGTCCATGATTTCCACATGGGCCCGGTTCATCGCGGCCCATCCCACCGCATAGGTGTAGCCCCGGTACTGGTGGGCCAGCTCACGTGCACTGCACCAGGTGGTCTTCGCCATTTCGAACAGCTTCACCTCATTGGCCGCCGGGTTGTTCCCCCTTCGACCAATAGATCTGGAAGAACTGTTCAAAGCCGTCTTGCACCGGCGCCGGCAGGGTCGGCCGGTTGGTCTTCTGCCCGGTCACAGGCCCGCCTTGTGTTCTCTTCCACGACATGATGCGCTTCGTCGTACTTGTCCAAGCCGGAGAAGGTCCCCATTGTCCATGAACTCCATCCAGGCTCGGGCATAGGTTTCGGAGTGGCAATTGGTACAGGTCTTGATCCACGCATCGTTGCGCTTGTCAGCCCATTCGGTCTTGATGTTCTCCGAATACCCGGCACGAACGGATAGTTCGCCCAGCGCACTTTCCGCACGACGTTGTGCGCGATCTTGCCTGTGATACTCCGCGGCAGTATTGGCAAGTCGGCGCGGTCTCGGCCCCGTTCTTCATCGCTTTTTGATCGGCACGTTGAAGTTCCAATGGTCTTTATCCGCTGGTACTTCGGCCCATGCCTGAGAGGTTGTAGGCTTCCCAGTTGTTGTGGTCGGCCCCGCTGGCACTCCGCACAGACTTCCGGCTTGCGGGATTCCGCCACCGAGAACTCATGCCGGGCAGGCAGGTGTCGCACTTGTTCTGATTGACGTGACAGCCGGTGCACGCATCGGCGATTTCCGCTGTGACATTCCCGCCTACACGTCCACTTCGACGTTGGCCTTGTAGTCCAGCGCATGCGACGGGCGGCCCTTCGGCCACTGATCCTTCGGCCAGGTAATGGTGTCCCGCTCAGACTCCCGCTCAGCAAGCTCTTGCAAGTGACAGGTGCCGCAGGTGTCGCGGTGGCCAACTTGATGTCCTTGCGGTGGTCGGCTTTCTGCTTGGTATTGATGTCGAAGTGGCAGTCGATACGGCCCACTTCTTTCAGCTTTTCGGTCTTCCCCAGCTTGCCCATCGAGCGCAGGTTCTCTTCGACGGCTTCCAGCTTGGCCTTCTTGTAGTATGTCGGATCTTTCCGGGCTCAACTTCCGAATCTTGTCCAGGTTGGCATGGGTGCTCTTCTTCCACGCCCGGCCCACCCCGGCGATTCATCAGTGTGACACTTCCACATTCCCGCCGGCTCGCTGCTTCTTTGACGGCTTGCGGCGGCTTATGGAAGGTGTGGGGTCGAAATACTTACTGAAGGAGATCGGCTGCCAATATTGCCCGTACTTCCTAGCCCACGCCCTGCTCCGGGTCCATGTACCAGCTTAATCAGGGCTTCGTACCAGTTCTTCGGCGACGCCGAACGCTCCAACTTCAACGCCCTCGGCCGTCTCCTTCGGCACCGACGAAAATTCGCCTCCACCGGTGCGGCCAGCACACTCAGGCCGCAGACGACCATCGCATACTTCAGCACATCCTTCACGCTCACCATTTCGACTCCTTCCGTTTGATGACCAGCGCGCCCTGGCCATACCATGATCTCAGCTCTATCTTCATTCGGCATCTCGTTTCATGATGACGTAGCGTTTTATCACGACGATGCCCGGCGGTGATAGTAGAAAATCACCGCCGGGTTCACTGACCCAGTCCTGAGCCTCACTAAGGAGATGAACCGCTGGAGCAGGCGTTCCAGCCTGACCCTGGGCTGGGATGTAAATACGTAGCTAAGCGAGCTCTCACAACCTTCTCCTCCATTCACGACTTGAATATCTCCAAACAAAGCAAATATCATTCCGCGCCTACCGACACATAGGTGGTATGCCTTCGCCGAATCTATTGTCGGACTGCCCATGGTTCCACATAGCACTAGGCTCAGCTGATGTACGCGACAAACGGAATGCCCACTTCAGGCTGAGGCAGGATCAAGACAGACCACGAAGACTTCCAGATTAGATTTATAGAAGATTGTATCTAAATCGATTCAGTATCTGATTTGATTCACAACACTAAGGCGAGACCTACGCCGGATCAGCGAGAGGCAAGGTGGGGTGAACGTTCTTTCAACCTATTGTGATGGTTCTTGTGTCGCCCCAGAGAGTTCCTGCGCTTTACTCAGGCTCGTAGTTTAGGTTTGGGGAAAGCCATCGCTCGACAGTGCGGAGGTCCATTCCCTTACGACGGGCATAGTCGTCGACTTGATCTTTCCCGATCTTGCCGACGGCAAAGTACTTGGCCTCAGGATGGGCGAAATAGAACCCGCTCACCGACGCCGCCGGCCACATCGCAAAGCTGTCTGTCAGCGTGATACCGGCATTCTTTTCCACTGACAACAGATCAAACAACAGTCGCTTCTCTGTATGGTCAGGACAAGCTGGGTAACCAGGCGCCGGACGGATTCCCCGATACTTTTCACGGATCAGATCCTCGTTTTTGAGTTGTTCATTCCGGCCATATCCCCATTCACTTCTCACTCGTGCATGGAGATATTCTGCAAACGCCTCAGCCAACCGATCGGCGAGGGCTTTGGCCATGATGGAATTGTAGTCGTCATGGTCTCGATCAAATCGCGCGCAGAGCTCATCGATCCCGATTCCAGCCGTGACGGCAAAGGCTCCGATATAATCTGCCCGACCTGATTCTTTTGGAGCCACATAATCGGCCAATGAAAGGTTCGGCTGTCCTGCCGGCTTTTCCGATTGTTGCCGGAGATGATGGATCGTCGTGAGCAGGGTCGTTCGGGACGGATCCTGATAGAGCTCGATATCATCCCCGACACTGGCGGCAGAGAAAAACCCATAGACTCCCTTGGCCTTCACCTGTCTCTTCTGGATGATTTCATCCAACACCCCTCGCGCATCGTCATAGAGTTCCTGCGCCTTTGGTCCCACCGTCGAATCGTTCAGAATCGCCGGATATCGTCCCTTCAGCTCCCAGGTATGGAAGAACGGCGACCAATCAATGTATGGCATCAGTTCGACCAGAGGTTGATCGGAAATAGTCTGAATACCCAATCGCGCCGGTGTTGGAAGATCGATCGTGGCCCAGTCCGAGACACAACGATTCGCGCGTGCCTGGATCAGTGGGAGTACCGGCTTAGCAGCGCGATCCTGGTGTGCTTGTCGCATCCGCTCGTAATCATCCCGCACTTGTTTCACGAAACCTGACCGTTGCGTGTGACTCACCAAACTGCCGACGACGCCGACCGCCCGCGACGCATCCAATACATGGACGACGCCGCGCTCATAGGATGGCGCAATTTTGACGGCTGTGTGGGCTTTGCTCGTCGTGGCACCGCCGATCAGAAGCGGTACATCAAATCCCTCGCGCGTCATTTCTTTCGCTACATGCACCATCTCATCGAGCGACGGTGTAATGAGCCCGCTCAGACCGATGATGTCGGCTTTGTTCTCTCGGGCAGCCGCGAGGATCTTTTCACAGGGCACCATGACACCGAGATCGATGACTTCATAGTTGTTACAACCGAGTACGACCCCGACAATGTTTTTCCCGATATCATGCACGTCGCCCTTCACTGTCGCGAGCAGGACCTTGCCCTGTGATTGGAAATTGCCGGTCCGCTTCTTCTCTTCTTCCATGAACGGCATCAGATAGGCCACGGCCTTCTTCATCACGCGGGCGCTCTTGACGACCTGCGGCAAGAACATCTTGCCGGAACCGAACAGGTCTCCGACGATGTTCATGCCCGCCATTAACGGGCCTTCTATGACCTCCAACGGTTTGGCGTATTGTTGACGAGCCTCTTCGGTATCTTGGTCGATATAGTCCGTGATGCCTTTCACCAGCGCATGGGAGAGTCGCTCCGCCACGGTAGCCTTCCGCCACTCATCGTCCTTGGCAACTACCTTCCCCTTAGCCTTGACGGTCTCAGCGAAACTGACGAGACGCTCGGTCGCGTCGGGCCGCCGATTGAGCAACACGTCTTCGACAAGTTCGAGCAGGTCTTTGGGGATCTCCTCGTACACGGCAAGCTGACCGGCATTCACGATGCCCATATCGAGTCCAGCTTGAATCGCGTGATACAGAAACGCGGCATGCATCGCCTCTCGAACGATGTTGTTGCCACGGAATGAGAAGGAAACATTACTGATGCCTCCGCTGACCTTCGCACCAGGCAGGTGCTGCTTGATCCAGCGCGTCGCCTCAATGAAATCCACCGCGTAGTTGTTATGTTCTTCAATTCCGGTCGCCACGGTCAACACATTGGGGTCGAAGATAATGTCCTGCGAGGGGAACCCAACCTGTTCGGTCAGGATCTTATACGAACGTGCGCAGATCTCTTTTCTCCGTTCCAGCGTATCAGCCTGTCCCTTCTCATCGAAGGCCATGATGATGACCGCCGCGCCATAGCGACGGACGAGTGTCGCGTGCTCGATGAATTTCCGTTCGCCTTCTTTGAGACTGATGCTGTTGACGATCGCCTTGCCCTGAATATTCTTGAGCCCGGTTTCCAGCACCTCCCATCTGGAACTATCCACCATGATCGGCACTTTACAGATGTCCGGTTCCGACGCGACGAGACGAAGAAACTTTTCCATCGCCGCCTTGGAGTCGAGCATCCCTTCATCCATGTTCACATCGATAACCTGGGCACCGCCTTCAACTTGTTGACGTGCGACCGATACTGCGGTTTCGTAGTCACCGGACAATACCAGCTTCGCGAACGCCGGTGATCCGGTCACATTCGTTCGCTCGCCGATATTGAGGAAGTTTGAGTCCGGCCTGATGGTCACGGCTTCGAGCCCGCTCAATCGCGTGTACGGTTCAACCCGCGAGATCGCATGCGGCTTCACGCCATGTACAGCGTCGGCAATTTTCTTGATGTGGGCGGGCGTCGTTCCACAACAGCCTCCGACGATGTTGAGCCATCCATTCTCCGCCCACTCACGAAGTTGAGGGGCTAATGTGTCAGGTGTTTCCGGGAATCCGGTCGGCAGTAACGGATTCGGGAGACCGGCATTGGGGTGCGCACTGATATGGGTTGGTGCGATGTGCGAGAGTTCTTCGATCAGCGGGCGCATTTCCTTTGGCCCAAGCGCGCAATTCATTCCCACGCTGAGCAACGGCACATGGGAGATGGAATTCCAGAAAGCTTCGACGGTTTGCCCTGTCACACCACGATTGCTCCCGGCTTGGATGAACGTCACCGATGCCATGATCGGCACCTGGCGCGCACCGGAGGCGAAGGCCTGCTGGATCGCAAAGAACGCAGCCTTCGCGTTCAACGTGTCAAAGATCGTCTCGACGAGCAGCAAGTCAACGCCGCCGTCAAGCAGCCCCCGAATCTGCTCACCGTAGGCTTTCACCAACTCGTCATAGGTTGTCCCGCGAGCAGCCGGACTGTTCACATCGGTGGAAATCGACGATGTCTTTGTGGTCGGACCGATCGCCCCGGCGACAAAACAACGCCGTTCCGGCTGCGCTCGTTGTACGGCCTCGACCGCCCGCTTGGCACACTCCGCTCCGGCTTTGGAAAGTTCGTACCCCAGATTCTCCATCCCGTAGTCCGCCAGGGAAATGGCTTGGGCATTGAACGTATTGGTTTCAACGATGTCGGCACCCGCTTCCAAGTACTGCCGGTGAATCTCTTCGATGATGGCAGGTTGGGTCAGATTGAGCAGGTCATTGTGCCCCTTTACATCCTTCTTCCAATCTTTGAATCGCTCTCCCCTGAACCCTGCCTCATCCAGCTTCCGCTGCTGAATCATCGTCCCCATCGCCCCATCTAGAATGAGAATTCGGTCTTGCAACAGAGCCTCGATGGACACTTTGTGCTGTATGGCCATGATTACCTTGATGACAAAATTTAATACGTTACTCTCGCTCTGCTCGCGATCATACTGGAAGGCATTCCAAGCGAGCAAGCAGGAGCTCCATTCTTGACAGATATTTGGAGCGCTGGCTACGATGCCAGGCGATGTCGATCTTATCGAGCCTACGAATGACACGACATATTCTTTTTCTCTCTATCGTAACCCTGACAACACCTCCCTCGCTGACTCTTGCCGAACCGTACTTTGAGGATGGGTTTCTAGGCCTTTCCCAGAAAGAACTCCACGATACACTCGGCATGCCACAGGCCGTGCGGGATCGAAAATCCGCCTTGCGAGTCTTCACCTATTACCCGATCACAGATTGGTCGCATTACTTCAGCAACGTGGTCTCACCGGAGAACGGCGAAGATGTGTATACCTTCACGCGCGACGGCATCGAGATCCGCTACTCGTTCAGCTACGCCGTTGACCCGAATGATCACAACGAGAATCGCCCGTTGATCGTTCGACTCGTGGATATCGAGTTTGCGCCGCCCGTTCCGCTCCATCGCATCCCGGCCGTAGTTCCCGAGTTTCATCCTTCACCGGACCCCAGCTCCCCGGCGTTTCGATCCAATATCTGGTTGCTCTTGTTCAAAGGAACGCCTTCATCAGCGGCTCGGTTCATCGTGAGAGAGAACACAAAGGAGCGACTGGATTGGACGCTCTGCTTCCAATTCTTCTCACTGCAGGGACTACCTGATCGCCTAACGACCAGGGCCTTGATCGATCGAATGGAAATCAGCACGCAGAGCTTGCAGCTGGTGACCCTTCGCCAGCGCCATACGCATGAGCCAATCTCCAATCCCTACGCTCACCCGATAGGCCTAGACTCGGTTCCACCCAAGCCATGGCCCAAACCAATCCCGGTTCCTCAATACGAGGAGTAGTCGACACGAAGAATGGAACGGAGGTTTACTGCGGCGGTTGTTGCAGCCGATCCTGTTGTGCTTGACCTGAAGCGACAGCCTTCTTCTTCAAGCTATCCATTGGTCCACCGTCGGTCGTATACAGCAGCACAGGCGTCCCGATTCCAAGCACAAGGAGCAAGCCTAGGGCCAGCAACCTGATCATAGGGCTGTTCTTGCTCAGATACATGATGACCAACAGAATGACTGCCGCAATGCCTGCGGAGTTGAGGATCGGCAATTCGCTCAAACTCGATTTATCCAACTTACTTGGAAACTTCGGCATCTCCCACCCAAAAGCATTCGCTCCTTCCTGAAGCTTCTGCTGCATGGATTGACTCTTCGGATGTGCCTTTTCCACTGAACCCGGTTGTTCATGCGACTTCACTTTTGCCCGATATTTTTCAGGAATCGTCTCCGGCGAATCGGTAAATACCGGATTCCCCTGGTCATCGATGTAGGAGTAGATGGTCGTCGCCAGAACTTCCACGGTGGTGCTCATTCCAAGCACAAGACAAAGGCCGATCGGAAGGAGACGGTGTCGCATAGTGGTCACGCTATCCATCATCGTGGTGGGTTGTGTCGTAAACTCATCAAGCAAGTATAGCGCCTGATTATACACGGTTGATTTCATTGGCTATTCTTGCCACTTCATTGACTCCAACTTCCTTGACTCATGGACAAGTCACTTGCTAGCATCGAAACTTCTTATGGCTACCCAGTCCCAACCTATTTCGTTTGATCCCAACGCGGAAGAACCATCGTTCATTCGCCGTCGTCCGGTACGAATCATCATTTATACCGGGCTTGTGCTCTTTCTTCTCATGGCCGTGATTTGGCCAATGATCGTTCAGCTCGGCGACCCAAACTTTGAGAAGCATATTGCACAACATCGTGTCATGGTCGGCATGAGCAAAGAACAGGTCCTGGAATCCTGGGGCGGACCGCAGACGATCAACACGACCTTCACGAAAGACGGAATTCGACAGGAAGAATGGATTTTCGAAGATTGGGAGAGTTCAGCGGTGGTCCGTCATCGCTATCTGTATCTCGAAGAAGGCATCTTGATGGGAGGATGGTACGAAGGAACCCGAGAGCGTCATTTTCGCGACTTACCAGCAGACAAGCCCCACCCCAGAATTCAACCGTAAGCCTGCCTCGACCAGCATCTACTCACACGCATAGTTCATCCGCTGACTGAGTTGTCCCTCATCGATCGATTACACTTTACTCGCCATCAATTTCACTTTAGACTCACCATCACGTTACGGCGTCTCCGTGATTCGTACGCGCCGCTCCTGGCCTGGACCACCGGACACCGTCAGCACACGTTTCCATTCGCGGACTTGGTAGATGGCCCAGGCATTCGGCTGCCCCTTGAAAAACGCCATGGGATCCTCGCCGCTGGCAGTGAGGAAAATAGGCTCTGTAAATCCTTCTTCCAAGACATAGTCGAGCAAAGATTCTGTCGTAAACCCCGTCCCATGGAGAGTCACCTCAGCCAAGATGTTGAGGATTTCGTCAGGATCCTGAATGGTGATCGGATTCATCGGTTGTTCGAACCTCGGCTAAATTCTAACGAGGCGCGACAGGAGAAGGCAAGCCGCTATGGCGACGCAGATCAAAAAATCCTCCTTCCGTGAATCCCTTCTCACCATCATGGACGGGAAGCATCATTGGGCATGGGAGTATTTTTCCTCAGGCCGGCTCAGCACAGCCCAGCTTAAGACTCACTTTCAACATGAGTACGCAGTCTACGTTCGGGACTTTCCTGTCTTTTTGTCACGAATCCTCGGGAAAAACCCTCCCCCATCAGTCCGGCATATGTTGGCCGAGAATATTTACGAGGAAGAGACCGGTGGACTCTCATTGGGTACATCACATCCGGAACTCTTTCTCGCCATGATGGAAGGATTGGGATTCCGCCGTGCGGATTTTGAGCGTGATCGACTCCTGCCTGCGGCTCGAACCTATCGAGCCTGGCTGGAGCAGATGTCACACCACCGTCATTGGGTGGTGGCAGCTGCCATATTCACGGTATTCGTTGAGGGGAGCGTCAAAGATCGTAAGGAGCTTCACGCTCCATCTCAGCGAAAAACGCCGCAGGACATTGAAGCCATCATCGCCGGTCATCCCTTGGTTCGGTATCACAAGGTGCCGCGAAGCCGAATGGACCTGATTCGAGCTCACCAGCTGGTGGAAGCAGGCCATCGACATGATGCCTATGAGATGGTCGTAAACTACACCCCTCCGCCGCTGCGACCGTTGGTGCTGACGAGCGTCAAGAAAAGTCTGGTGCTCTGGTTGAACTACCGAGACGCGATCGCCAAGGCCTGCCGTATTCCCAGACCCTCATGATCTGGTCCTCCCCCTATTTCTGCCTTCTGCTGCTCCTCAGCATCGGTCTGACGCCATCGGCGAGTGATGCCGAAACCTTCTCGGAGATGACGTTCATTCCTCCTGGAGAGTTTACGATGGGAACGCCGGAAGGAAGCGATGGCTTTCCTGACGAACATCCCGAACGGCGTGTCTATCTCGGCGGATACCTCATTGATCGCTTCGAAATCACCAACCACGCGTATGCCAAATTCGTGCAGACAACGGGGCATCGTTTTCCCGAGAATGTGAATCACACCGCGACGCTCTGGGCCCACAATCAGCCTCTACCAAGTATTGAACAGCATCCGGTGGTCAATGTCAGTTGGACCGATGCCGACACCTATTGTCGCTGGGTGGGAAAGCGTCTCCCAACAGAAGCCGAGTGGGAAAAAGCTGCGCGGGGAACCGATGGCCGGCGGTACCCCTGGGGAAACGAGTGGGACTTTACCATGGCCAATAGCGCGAGCTACTGGGCACAACGAACGATTGACTTCGCCAGCGGAGCTGACTGGGAGGCATTCTGGGTCAAGGGAGACGGCGCTCGCTTGGCCAAAGATCACGGTATACAAGGAGAAGTCTTAACGATGCCGGTCGGCAGTTTCCCGGAATCGGTAAGTCCATATGGGCTGTTCGACATGGCAGGGAATGCCGCAGAATGGGTGCAAGACTGGTACGACCCCAACTACTATCGAAACGCGCCTCTCAGTGATCCACCCGGTCCGGACCGAGGTGCTATCAAGGCTATGCGCGGCGGATCGTGGTTGAAACCCGCCGCCAGTCTCCGTGCGAGTGATCGCGATTGGGGAACGATGGACAGCCGACCCAGCGGCACCGGGTTTCGATGCGCAAAGGACGCTTGGTAATCACCTTGTGGGCAATTCGCCCTCTCAATAACCTCACCACATACCTGCCGTTGGATAAATGGGGGTTGTGAGGATCAGGATCTTGGTGAATCTCTCACCACCACTTCGACCTGCTCAAGCCTCACCACCGGCATGATGAGTCCAACTCCTTCCTTGTCATGGGAGAAGTCATAGATGATCGACTCGCCCGGAATCAGCTTCCCAGCCATCACGACGAACACGTGCACTTTTTCATGTTTGGAGAGACTCCTTTTGATACGATCAGCTAGAATCTTGTCCGGCCTCACTCGCAGGTCGTTTGGAAACTCTTCAGGTTTGAATCGAACCAGACCCCAACTGGTCGAGTTAAACTCCGGCCCAATTGCCACCCCGTACGCCTGCGTTTCAGGATCGAATCGCGACAACTCTCCCGACCACACGAATGCCACGCGCCTCACGAGTGCCGGATTCCCCTCGCGCAACGCATCCCGCTCTCGATTCAGCTTGAAGAGTCGTTCATCATGGCCTGGGTCATTGTGCCCCTGACCGTAGACTGTTGCCCAATCGGGTGGTACTCGATCCAGATCGGCAAGGAAGGTTTCGATGGCGTTCCGCCCGATCAGAATCTGCACGTCGGAAGGGAATATCGAATGAAGGTGCGTCGGGAGAATGGCTCTCAGTGAACGAACCGCTGACGCATCCTCCGCTTGGACAGTGACGGGCAACAAGGGAACCAGGCCAAACTGGCACAGGAGCGACAGGATAGCTGCGAGAGACCTACTCGCCAGAGACACGAACCACCGCTCGATCATAGGAAGCCTTCAACGAGGTCACTCCTGGATGGTCGTCCGTGAGCACACCGACCTCGATGAGTACCTCAAGCCGAGGGGCGGGGTTGAGTCGTCGAAGGTCCGACTGGGTGAGGCCTTCCGTGCTCAACGCGTTCTCGTAGGTTTCAAGCCACGATTCGGTCACCGCACGCAACCCTACATCCGTCGGTTTCATGCGTCCAAATCGCAGTTGCTGGAGCAGCTTGATAAGAGGGTCGGATTGCATGATGGTTGAGATCGCGCCTTGCAGCGCCTGTTCGCTTGAGGTCGAAAAGCTATTTTGCATGTGTCATAGAGGAGAAAGTCAGAAGTTCAGGACAATTTTATAGGACCCGAAGGCTGTTCAAAAAGATCGTCCAGCAAGGCCGCAGCGAGAGAACCGCCGAGGCGTAGGCTTCGGTACGTTGAGCCGCTGAGCGATGCGAGAACGAAGCTGGCGAACTTTTTCAACAGCCTGCTCTCAGTTCATCGAACAGGCACCCGGCCCACGTGGGTCCCCGCAGCTGCCACAGGCGCTTGGACTTCCAGACGGAGCCCAACTGGTCGTCGCTCCGACACCGAAGGCTGAAAACTGTTTATCGACTTTGGTCGTCTGACACTTGGGGCAGGCCGCTTCCCCCGAGCCTTGGAGCAGGAGCTCAAAACGATGATTGCATTCAGCGCACACATATTCGAAGATAGGCATTGATGGTATCTCCTTGATTCATTCAGCGTCGGATGCATTATAAGATCAGTGCCGCTTAATCGCAACGATAAGGACCCTTATGTATCAAGAGGAAAAAACATTCGCGCTCCGCTTCACCCTCGAAGCGTCGTTCCCGGACGACTATGCGGGCGAGGACGATGAGCACAATTGGGTGCGCGAGTGGGAAGCCCGCATCAAACCTCAGGCGATAAAATCAGTCTTTGAGTCGCTGCGCCGGCAGGGAGGGTGGACTGCGCATGTGAGAAACCGAGGCGCGTCACCAAGGGACGAGATCGAGATTGTCTTGACGAGAGATTTTTCAAAACCCGTGCTCTTCCCGTTCGACAGATGATCCCTTCAGAAGCCATCGGTTTGTACATCCATGTCCCCTTCTGTCGCCGCCGGTGCCACTTCTGCGCCTTTTACCTGGAGATCGCTCAACCCAACCGGATCGCGCAGTTTCAGTCGGCCCTCCTTCAAGAGATTGCGCTCCACGCCCAACACGATGTGTTGAATGGCCGTCTCTTAGAAAGCATATACTTTGGCGGTGGGACGCCGACATCCCTTCCGACTGAATACCTGACGACGCTGCTGAAACGGATTCGAGCGACGTGGCCGACGGGCCCGAGTGCGGAAATCACGCTCGAGGCGCACCCCTCTACTGTCAGCTTCGACGATCTCAGAGCTCTCGCCCAAGCTGGGTTTAATCGAATCAGCTTCGGAGCGGAATCCATGAAAGACCAGGATTTCGCTTCTATTGGGCGATTTGGGCTGGTTCGAGACACCGCAACTGCCGTTCAGGAATCACGTCGTGCCGGGTTCCAAAACATCAACCTCGATCTGATGTACGGACTGCCTGGCCAATCAGTACAGGATTGGATGCACACCGTGGAATCGCTACTGATGCTTCAGCCGACACATATCTCGTGTTACGCCCTGACCGTTGAAGAAAACACACGACTCGCTCAAGATATTGCTCAACAGATCGTCGTGCCTCCAGATGACGCACTTCAGAACGAGATGGAGTCCGTAACGGAAGACATCCTTGCCAGCGCAGGATTTACGCACTATGAGATTTCGAATTACGCCAAACCTGGCTATTCCAGCCGCCACAATCTCCTGTATTGGACCGGCGGTGAGTATCTGGGACTCGGCCCAAGCGCACAGTCGTATCTCGCTGGGACCAGGTTCGGGAACATTGCGAACCTCGCATCCTATGTGGAAACGCTGAGCCGTGATCGTCTACCGATCGTTGACCAAACAACACTTTCGCCATCCGAGCGACAGCGAGATGCGCTGGTCTTCGGCCTACGCCTTCTCCGCGGGGTCCCTCGTGTGACCAGTCGAACCGCCGATCGAGATCTGCAGGTTGACACACTCCTGAACCAGGGTTTGCTCGCTTCAGATCACGACCGCCTGTGGCTGACTCCCTTGGGACGGCGATACGCTGATACGGTAGAGGGAGCGCTGTTTTGAGTAGGATACACCGTCCGACATTGGACATCATGTAACACATCAGCACGCTCGACTTTCACTGATCCAGTCATCGCCAGATTGACAAGACATGCGCAATCGGAGGAGACTACGCGTCGTCTCAGGGGGTTACAATGCCAGTCAACATGGACCCAGCCAAGAAACGCCGTCGCTCCGAACGGACGAAGGGACCAACCTCTCAAGAAGTGCATAACGGCACAACTTCGTCATCACCAAGCCCACCCCTTTGGAATCGAGACCGAAGAGGATCGAGAAAAAGCCTTGGCTGATGCCGAGCTGAAAAATCTCTGGGATGCCACCGAAGTCATCGATATGGACACGGTATGACAGCGCGGTGGATGCCATGACGTTGTACAATTCACACAGCCATCATCTTCGTCAACGTGCCTAGAACTCCGCGCTGCATGCCGACACCTGCAACACCAGAAACCATTCCTGATATCACCGAAGAAGTCCGAACCGGTTCAGACACGGAGTTCGAGTCCCGCGTGGTGGTGTACAACTGCGATTGCCACACCTACCAGCAGGTTATTGAGCTCTTTTGCCGGTTTATTCCTGGGATGACGTCGACAAAGGCGTTTGAGTTAGCATATCGAATCGATCATGACGGGGAAGCCATCGTCTTCACAGGGGCAACGGAACAAGCCGAACAGATTGCAGCAAAACTCGCAGGAGGGGGGCTCCGAGTGGCCGTGCAGTGATGGCATCTCTCGCTACTTCGGTCTAGCTTTTGGCTTCCCTGCCTTTTTGACAGCAGCAGGTTTTGCATGGGCGGTCTTGGCGGCAGGTTTGACCGCGGTCCCAGCCGTCGTCGCCTTGGGTGGTTTCTTGCCTCCCTTCGCCTGCAAAGCAGCTGACTTTTTCCCTTTGTCCTGCGACTTTGACTTCCCGCTCTGCGAGGGTTTGACCGGAACCATGTAGGTGGAAGTCCGATTGACCTTGGCTAACTGGTCTCCGCTGAGGACACGCACTTGGTACAGCTCAAACAGTTTGCTGATAGCTTTCGTATCACCACGCCTTGCTGCATTCAGCAGCTTTCGGCGTTGGTTCATCTCCTCTTCTTCGGTATGCGAAGCAGCTCGCCGTTCCATGCTCATCCTTTCTCAACTGCAGCCGAGGACCCACCAGGGCCCCGACTAGAGAACACCCCCGGCTAAGAAAATTGCTGGAGTATATCAGAGTCCTGGATTCTTGGGAACATCAAACCTTGTGCTCACTTACGGCACACCACAGATCTCAGAGATCTGCTGCTTGATCGTGTGGATTTGAGGCTTGAGCCTTGGCTCACGATCCCGGTATAACTACAGATAACCAAGTGACTTTTCTGAGAGGAGATTCATGATGCAGCCGACACACGCACCTTCGACCGTAGCCGACGACCCTCAGGCACGAGACCTTCTTCGGCGGGCCTTTGAAGCCACCGCGCGTTGGCCTAAAGATTTTCAAGGTTTTACTGCCGACCTCACCGTGAATGTGAGCGGGAAAGAAACCAGCGGTTCGGTCACGGTCAAGAGTCCGCGCGAAGTCTCGGTTCAGCTGGGGGACAGCGAGACCCAAAAGTGGGCTCAGGAACAGCTCGGCATGATTGCAGTCCATCGTGGTGCGCGCACCTTCGAGGAATCGGATGGCAAGTACTCACTCACCATGGAGGAGGACGGCCATCCGTTCGGAACGAAGTTGACGATCCATGGCTCGAATTCCTTCTACCGGGTGAACAACAACCGCATCACCCAGATCAATCGCAAAATGGCCCATCCCGGCATGAATCCGTTTGCGTTTACGATCAACGTGGAAGAAAGCGCGGTCACACAAGACCAGAAAAATCTCACAACCAAGTACACCGTCTACTACTATTCACCCACCGATGGCACGCTCACCAATGTCGAGAGTTTCACGGACACGCATACCCGTGTCGGAGCCTGCGACCTGCCGGCCACTAGGCGGATCATCACCTACGAAAACAATCAGGTCATAGTGAAAGACCTCACGTTCAAGAATCACACGTTGCTTTAGTAACGATGGATTTACGGCGAGACTTCCCCCGGAGCATGCGGGTCCAGCTGGCAGGCTATGCCCATTTGGCTCGCATGATCGACAAGTGCCGCGCCGTCCTCGCCGGCACCGAGGGCGAATACATCTATCCCTGCCCAATGGACGATCGGCTACTGGAGTTTGCGGGCATCACCAGTGCACAATTCAGCGCCGCCGTCAAAGCCAACCAGACCGATGACGGCATCGCCAACTGGTTTGAGAAGACGGCCAAATCACACCAGCCTGCTGAATTAGATGAATGGAATGAGAAGTTGCTGGCACGGGGACCAAGTTCCACTGAAAGCGCAGCTAGGTTCAAAAAATATCTGGCTGCCATCGATCCCTCGAGAACCGACATCTCAGCATGGTCGGATCTTCAAGATTTAGAAGAAAGGCGAGTCGTTCCGAGACGAGTCTCAACGCACGGGGCTTAGTAAGTCAGCGCCGGGTATTTGCCCAAGTAGGTCGTGTTTTCCGCCTGCACCACCATGAAGTGCGCCACATCAGCACGAGAAATCGCGCCCACCTTCATACCGTCCACCAATTGGTCCAACACGCGATAGCGGCCGGTCATCGCCCCGTTGGTCAAGCGACCTGGGCGCACGATCTCCCATCGTGGGTATCCACCGGCGATCACCCGCTCCTGCTCACTCTTATCGGCATAGACTTTCTTCAGAAGCAGCGTGAACATAAGTTTCATGGGAAGCGAATTGTATCCCCAGCTGTCGCCTGCACCGAACCCCGTGAGGACGATGAGCGTCGGAGAGCTCCCCTTTTCACCAAGAATCTTCAGCAAGAGCCGCGCGGAGTCGGAGAACAGCGTAGTGGCGAATGGGCTCTTCACACCAAGCGTCATGAGAATGGCGTCAGCTCCTTCCACGGCAATCCGAACATCATCCTGGTTTGTCGCACTCCCCTGCACCTTGGTCAATCTAGGCTGATCAGGGAGCGAAACCCGCCGTCGTGACAAGGTGGTGACGTCATGCCCCCGCTCGAGTGCTTGACGCACGGTCTCCAGCCCTATTCCAGCAGAGGCTCCAATAATGGCGATCTTCATGTTCCCTGTCTTGTTGTCAGTGGCCTAACCAAGTTATGGCCGGCCTCATATTGCATTGGCCTCAGTGACATTCTCAGCCTGTTCCTAGGCTCCGGTCAAGTGCGGAGCGGTGACACTGTTGCGACCTTAGGAATCTGGAAGAAAGCCAGCCGTCGAGATCAAGTGGTGTGGATTCACTTCTTTAACGGTGTTTCCTGTCTCCCATGCTAGACTTTCTCCATGCCTAGAGCCACCCGCACCAAAGCCGTCTTCTACCACCGAGACGCACTCGATACCCTCAATCGTCACAATTCCTTGGCCGATAAGCTGGCATCGCTTCATAAACTGCTGAAGCGGCGGTATCCGTTCATTACGCGCATCGCCGTTGCTGTCTATGACCCTAAGACGGACCTGCTCAAGACCTACGTCGACAGTGGCCGCACTGCTCATCCGCTGCGGCACTATTCCGCAAGGCTCACCGAAGTCCCGTCCTTCAAGGATACGATGGCACGTGGCACACCACGGGTCGTCAATGATCTGGATGTCTTCAAACGCAGCCGCACCGAGCACGCGGTGCGCATACGCGCCGCCGGATACGGAGCCAGCTACACCCTACCGATGTTCCTGAACAGCACCTTCTTTGGATTCGTCTTTTTCAATTCGAGACTCAAACGCGTGTTCACCGATCAAGTCCTGCATGACCTGGATATCTTCGGGCACCTCACCTCGCTCACGGCGATCTCCGAACTGTCCTCGATCCGGACGCTCGAAGCCTCCGTGAGAACCGCCGCCGACATCGTGCACCACAAAGACATGGATACCGGCGCCCACTTGGATCGCATGGCTAACTTCGCCCGCTTGATCGCACGGACCATCGCCCCTACCTACAGCCTGACCGACGACCTGATTGAACACATTTTTCTCTTTGCCCCACTCCACGACATCGGGAAAATCGCAATCCCCGACGAGATCTTACAGAAACCCGGCACGCTGACCGACGGTGAGAAGACGATCATGCGCAGCCATACGGCCAAAGGGCGGGAGATCATCGACGTGATGTTGAGCAATTTCGGTCTCGACGGTCTTGAGCACATCGATATGCTCCGTAACATCGCGCTGTACCATCATGAAGCGATGAACGGCAGCGGATATCCGAGTGGATTACAGGGGAACAATATTCCGATCGAGGCGAGAATCGTGGCCGTCGCCGACATCTTCGACGCGTTGACAAGCCGTCGGTCCTATAAGGAAGCTTGGTCGAACGACGAGGCATTCGCCATGCTGCGGCGCATGGCCGGCTCACAAGTCGATCAACACTGCGTCGAGGCCCTCATCGCCCAGCGCGCAGAAGTCGAAGAGATCCAGGCTCGCTTCAAAGAAGACCCCTACGGCTAACCCTCCGGCCAAACAACCAAACCAAAACACGCACATATGATGTTGGATCGCTGGAATAGCGCCAGGGCACAGTCCTCCCACCCCTCGGGCATCACGGATCATAACGGGGAGCTGAGGACCTCACGCCAGACTGTGGTCAGATCAAGGAGCGCATTTCTTCCATCACCGACGTAGACCGAACCATGCATGGTCGCCAGTCGCCTTGGCAGGAGTGCGGCCAATCGCTGAAACGTGGGTTCCGTCAGTGAGCAGTAGGGCACATAGTTCGCCAACGGACCTTGCTGATAATCCACCAGCGTCTTCCGACAGCGGTCGATGATATCTGATTCCGTCATCGGTTCGACATCTCCTTCTTGATGAAAGAGATCCGAACAGAGGAGCGTTCGTTCCGCCTCCTCAAACAGCAACCCTGCTTCCCAGCAATGGGGGACATGCGGCGTCGCAAGAAAGCGGAAGCGGTATTTCCCCGTCTCAAGCACCTCGCCGTCGACCATCCCTTTCGCGGGACGAATCGCCAGACAATCATCGACGCTCACCATCTTACCCACCAGGCTACAGACTACGTCTGAATGCGGAGCCAGTTGCTGCCACTCTGGTACCGTCGCACATTCATCCGATTCGAAATGGCTGAACCCAATCCAGCGCAAAGTCTTTGGATCGATGAGCGACGACACAGCGGCTTTGACATCGGAAAACAGTGCCCGCGGGCCGGTATGGAACAACAGCGATTCATCGTCGCGCACCAAGAACTGACTGAACTGAAGATTGATCAGTTCAACAAACGTTGTGATGCGGAATAGGTCCGGAGCGATCTCGGTGATCTTCGCCATGGCACCTCCTCAAGTTTGAAGCCGCGCGATCATACGCATCGCCAGACAGAGGTGCAAGACGGATAGATCGGGCTGAAAACGTGAAGCAAAGGCGCCAGGCTACTGTTTCACCAAGGCCTTGCCAAGCAATGTTCCGGATTTGAAGCGAAATGTTAGGTCGCGCCTCCATGCAACCAAGCATCATCCGGCGTGGGCCAACATGAACTGCCGGACTTCCGTCTGAATGGCCGACTGTTCGACCAGGAGTAGGAGGTGGCCTCCCCGATCAAAGGACAGCAAGCGGGAGCCAGGGATGTTTGCCGCCGCATACTCAGCATTGTGAAAAAGTTGCAGCGCGTCGTCCGTTGCATGGACGATGAGCGTCGGGGCTCGAATAGCCGCCACCCGTTCATTCGGCATCCTGGCTTTATTGTCAACAGCGACGCCCGCGTAGCGGGGAACTACCGGAGCCATGAAGTCAATCAGCTGATTCACCATCGTACGCTGCTCTGTCGTGAGATTTGCGATCACCTCGTCGGTGGCACCCATCAACCGCATCAGCTTCTTGCGCAGAAACTTCCGGACAACCCAGTAGAGGATCTCGAACTTGAAGACCATGGTCAGCGCGTTGCCCTTTTGGCTCGCTTGCGTCTGGCTCACATCTGATGAAGACGCAACCCCACAAGACAGCAGTGTCAGTGAGGAGACGCGTTCTGGATAGAGCGCCGCAAAGAGAAGTGCTGATGGACCGCCATGAGAGATCGCCAGGACGGCAACTCTCTGTAGGCCAAGGCGGTCAAGAAGGAAGGTATAGGCCTTGGCTTGGTCGTCGAACGTGTTGCCCTCACGGAACGTCGATCGCAGGTACCCAAAGCGCGACGGCGCAATCCAGTCGAACCGTTCGTCTAGGATCGCCGTTGCGATGAGTTCACCTTGGTCGTACCCTCCCCCGCTTCCATGAATGACCAGAACAGGAACACCAGCTCCTCCACGCTTGAATTCGATGTCTCCCACTGGCGAGGTCAAGACCGTACTCTTGCCAGCGATTCGTACGTAGGCCCGTCTGATATCAACTCCGAACCAGATGGCGATGGCGACACTGACACCCAAAGACGCGAAGAAAAACCGGAGCATGGAGGACATGGTGGGTGTGTAGAACGAGCTTGTAACCCTTGCGACCTAATATTTTGCAGCTGGTCTCCAGGGACGACTTTGTCCGTGCTGATCATGAACGGAACCCGTAAGGTCAGACTCTTTTGTATTTTTGGGAGGAATGACCCGCCCTCGGTAAGCTGGAGGGCGATCTTCAAGGCTCAGCGTCCAAGCTGCTCCCAGTCCTGCTTTCGGTTGAGAACCAGCTCTAGCGCCTCTGCCCACGTATTTGCCCGAGGCCCGGGCAAATCTTCATTCGTTGGGTTCGTAAAAACGATGGTAGGAAGATTCTCCGATCGCAGGACCGCAATGTTCTGCGGAGAATCCTCAATGTAAAGATCAGCGCCGACGGCCGCCTTCTCCTGCATGAAGCAGAGGTCCCAATACGGGATATCGTGAAAATCGAGCCAATCGATGGTTTGACGTGCTGCCACTTGATGAAAATACTTGATAAAGAAACGGTGCATGATGATCCGGATCCGAACGTTCTCTGCTGATAGCCTTCGTAAGGCAACCGGTGCTCCCGACATTGGAGGTAGCACTCGGAACAGTTCACGCTGAGTGACAGCAAAGCGATGCAGCGCCTCGTACCCACCGGGCGCCTTGTCGACACCCCACTCAGGCAAACCCCACGTGACTCGCTCTGGTAGCGAGGCGACATTCACGCCTAACCACTCGGCAGCGATGGGCCTCAACCCACCGTAGAAATCAGCGCAGACGCCGTCGAGATCTACGCCAAGGACAAACCGGCGCTTCGCAGTCATTTCCCCCCTCGCCTTGACCTTCTAACCATTGAGTTGCTGACCGTCATGATAGATACGGATAGTCATTGTACTCACACGGTATCCTTTAGGTAATGTAATCGCTTGTCAACGCTCACCATGGGATCGGTGTGTATGGCATGTCGACAGCAGAAAAGCCATTAAAGTCTCTGCCCACTTTCTGGTAACCTGCCCTTACCAAACGACCGTGCATCTTGTAGGTCCCGCGCGGCTGAAGCTACCTCCGAGACAAGCTGTGATAGTTCAGCGTAGCTGAGGGTAGCTGAAGCTGTTTGAAGCCCAGCATTCGTAAGCCAGAGTGGTACTGTGTGATCTTCATCATGCTGGCCAGCGTAAATTTCTGCACCCCAGTGTTTGACAGTGTTTGCCATGCGGTAAGCTCTTTGTTCAGGTGATCCATCTCCGTCCTTGAAAACAGCCTCAACATCGAAATCCTTCCTCATCTTGTTCATGACGTCGATGAAGATTTGAACATTCAGGAGACATGACTCCCAACGAGCTAATGCACGGAAGTAGAGGTGTGAAGCAGGGTTATCTGGCCTTCCCCTGGCAAGGAACTCAGCGGTCAGCGCTCGAGCCTCATGGTAATCGGCAAACGACGACTGTGCGCGGTAGATCTGGTTAATGGCGTACTGGCGATACTTGTTCTTATACTCCAGCGCGGAAGACCGAATTCAAGAAGTGGTTTGCCAGCCAGTTAGATGCCTCAGGATGCGCATCGGCGATATCAGGTGCGTCACATGCGGTGAATTTTGAGATTCCTGGGGCAAAGTACTTGTTGAGGAGGTCTGTGTTCCAGGAAGGCACGTTGTGGCACCTATGCAATGTTTAGATGAACACGCGTAAGCTTCGAACCTTTGATTTCCAGGTTTGGTAACACATTCTTAGCTACAAGTGACGGTGCATTTCCATCGATCCATCATTTCCCATAACCTGCCCTCGTAATTACTCATAGGTCAGTAATATAGACAACAGTAGTGGGGTGTGAGATACTCCGTCTCGCGATGAGACGCGACGGACGCACCCTCGATCACCGGACCTTGGAGACGATTCGCACAATGGCCGTGGCGCGAGTCCAGGAGGGCGAACAGCCAAGCGAGGTGATCGCCAGTTACGGATTCCATCGGTGCACGATTTACCGCTGGCTCAAAGCGGTTCGCGGTCGCGACCAGGGATTCGAGGCATTGGCGGCGCGGCCAGCGACCGGGCGCCCACGGACCTTGACGGCAGCGCAGGAACGGCAGGTGTTCCGTTGGATCAACGGCAAGAATCCAAGGCAGTACGGGTTTGACTTTGGCCTCTGGACCCGGCAGATCGTGCGTGACTTGATTGTCCAGCGATTCGGCGTGCGCCTGAGCCTGGCGTCGATCGGACCGGTGCTGGCGCGCCAAGGGCTGACGCCACAGAAGCCGTTACAGCGGGCCTACCAGCGCGATCCCGCGGCGATTGTACGCTGGCAGCATGAGACCTATCCCGCGATTGTGCGCACAGCCAAGCGGGACCAGGCCGAGATCTATTTCTGGGATGAGTCGGGCTTTCGAGCCGATGCCGTGCAGGAGCAGGACCTGGGGGCCAAAGGCCAGACCCCGTGGTATCGGTCCCCGGGCAGCGTCAGCGCATCAGCGCCGCCTCGGCGATCAGTGCCAAGGGGCGTTCTGGTTTTGCCACCTATGCGGGTGGGTTGACGGGCGAGCGGTTCGTGACCTTCCTGCGCCGGCTGCTGCGGGGCCGTCGCAAGCCCCTGCATCTGATCCTGGATGGGTTGCCGGCGCACAAAACCAAGGCGGTCACTCAGTATGTCGCGGACCTCGATGGCAAACTAACCCTGCATTATCTGCCTGGCTATGCCCCGGATCTCAACCCCGACGAACTGGTCTGGAGCTACGCGAAGCGCACCGGCAATGCCCGGCGTCCGCTCCAGAAGGGGGAACAGCTCGACGAGCGTGTGAGCAGGCAGCTGGCGGAGATCGGTCGCAGGCCTGTCTTGGTGCGGTCGTTCTTCAAGCATCCCAGTGTCGCCTATATTGCTGACTTCTGAGTAAGTCCTTTAGTCCATTCAAATCCAGCCACCCAGGCACCAGTTCGTTGCCCACGCTGAAGCCGGGGCCCGGTCCTTGTCAATTTCGACCTGCCACTTACTGTGCATGTTGAGCAGATTAGGCGAGCGCTAGGCGACGTGTTGCATCTTGTTGGCAAAGTCCCGCCCTGATGTGGAGGGAGGCAGTGGTTTGCCGTCCTTGTGATAAAGAGAAAGCGCCTCTTCGACGATCTGACACAACTCGTCGAACACGGCCTTCTCATCCTGTCCATGGCATCCGCCAAGCACCAGACCAGGGGCGCTCCCTACGTAACACTGGTCTTCTTCAGACCATTCAACGATTTTTGCGTATCTGGCACTCTCCTTCATTTTTTGGTCTCCTCTATGGCTGACCGGACAGCACGAAGCTGGTACTGCTTAGCATCGTCGCCTGACTTACCCGATAGGGTAACCGGTTTCGTCACTCGTGGATGAACGAAGTTTCTATGACTCCCTTTACCGCCCCGATCCTTGAATCCAGCCTTCGTCAGTTCGGCTATCAGCTCCCTGATTTTTGGGGGCATCTCATTTTCACTCCAGAGTGTACCAAACGATGAAGTGTACTCCTGGATCGCCAATAATTTCAGCCAGCCCTACATCCATCATCTCCCCTGTCCCGCCCGAGCAATGAGTTCTTTCAGCCCATTCAAATCCAACGCCCCAGGCACCAGTTCATTGCCCACGATGAAGCCTGGGGTTCCCGAGATGCCGAGCTCTTGAGCGAGCCCCCGGTTCTTGTCGATGACGGCCTGCCACTTCGGATCGGCCATGTCGGCTTCCAGGCGCCCCGCATTGAGACCGACGCTCACCGCGATGTTTAGAATCTCATCCTTCGTCATGTCTGAGTGGGACGCGAGCAGGGCTTCGTGGAAGGCTTGGTGCTTGCCTTGCGCTTGAGACGCGAGTGCAGCCTTGGCTGCGAGTTCCGACGGTTCGCCCAAAATGGGAAAGTCCTTGTAGACCACCCGCACCCGAGGATCCACCTTCTGCAGTTCCGTCACAGCCGACGCCGCACGTTTACAGTAGCCGCAACGGTAATCATAGAACTCGACTAGCGTGATTTCGCCCTTGGGATTGCCGCTGACCGGAGATGTCGGATCGTGAAGCAGTTCCTGCTGTTTGGCAGTCAGGGCAATTTTTTGACGTTCCCGCTGTTCCGCTTCACGCTTCGCTTCCATCGCCTGCAGCGATTGGACAATCACTTCCGGATGATTTCGGATGTAGCGTTCAATGGCGGCGTCGGTGAGGTCTTGAGAGACGACTGAGGTAGCCTTGCTTTCATTGGCCGTGCTTGAGCAACCTGAAGCAACCAGGATCAGACTAGCAAAGATGGCCGGTGACGAGGTAAAGCGGTTCCAGATGTGGATACTATTCATCGATAGATCTCCTGTGCCATTGGCGCATTCGGAACTGGGGGTATGGAACTGTGCTCTTCCTCCATACGCACATCACCCAGGTGATTGCCGAGCCACTTTTCCTATAACCTGCCACCGAGCCTCAATCGTGTCTGCTGACAAGTCAGCACCACATGCCCATTCGACAAAATACCCGCCATTGGCGACCTTCACAAATTCGCTTTGATCTCGGAGCGCCTCGAACGCCTCACTGGAAGGGGCTTCACCAAACCGACCGATGCGGCCATCATCTGCCACAATTGACGGCATCCAGCTAGGTTCTACTTGCAGTTCCGTAATCCTCAAAGCCATCACCACCAACTTTCCCCACTCGTGGCTCCACCAAAGCCGCCCCAGTTCCCGCCGAAGCCGCCCTGGCCGGTTCCCCAATATTCACCATTCTGAATACGGCGATAGGGATGCCGGAGATCGGGCCGGCTGATCATCCAGAAGAACGCGACGATCGCCATGGTGGTCCCAAGCGTAATCCAGACTCCGAGCCCCTTGATACGAGGCCGAGTCGGCGTATCGAGTCGCACCTCTTGCGCAGGGGTCGCCAGAGCGACCGCCGCGCGATACAACCCTTCACCAAATTGTCCTCGTTCGATCGCAGGCTGGAGATAGGTACGGCCCACATCATCCCTGACGGTCGGCGTAATGACCGGAAACATTCTGCGCCCCAGGGCCATGGCTGCCTGCCGTTCTTCCACAGCCACCAACACCATCAACCCATGTTCCTGTTGCGTCGAACCGATTTGCCATTTTTGATACAGTGCATCGGCATATTCTCTGGCGCTCGGATACGGCTTAATCGTGGGCACCGTCACGATCACCATCTCCACGCCGCTTTTCTTTTCAAGATCGGTACAGACGGACCGGATGCGTTCCTTCCATGCATCGTCGACGACTTGCGCATGATCGCTCACATATCCGATGGGACTCGGAAGCGGCACACGTTCTTTTGGCCGTTCATAGAGCGCAGCCGATGCATCGCCAACCGAAAGGAAGAAGATTACACCTAAGCACGCCTTGCTGCTCCAGTACCGGTGCTCGTGAAACAGGCTCACTTGATACGTGCCTCCGCGATCCCCACCAATCGTGTCAGACAGTCAAGGTAGCGATCCATGTGTCTTGGGATCTGTTTCTGTCGTGGAGAGATGTGACCACGCTTGAGTGCCTGCGCGTCACGAAGGCCGGTCAGGTCGATCTCAAGATGGGATTCGATGTCATGTAGTAGCGGCTCTCCATGCTTCATCACTGGGCGACCCAATAACCGTTGCAACCCACGAAGCACCGGCAGAAGCGCGGTGATCGACAACGGCAATAGAATTGTGATGGCCTCTTCAGTGCTTCGTCCTTCCACCAGACGTTGACGGAGTCGAAACACATTTCCACGGAGCCCCTGCACAACCTCTCCGGCCAGATACCGTGTGTCGATTTTGAGGCCGACAAAGGGATCTTGTCCCCAGAGCAAGCGATGCCAGTCCAGAATGTCTTGGTACTCCAAGGGAAAGGCGGTTGAGGCCGAATCTAGGTCGGCTCTCGTAAGGAACAAAGGAACCATCACCTGCTCCTTGCTCCAGCGCTTATGAAGGCCGTCATACTGTTTTAAGACCGAGAGATCGTAGGAGGATAGGATCAACAAAACGTTGAGGTTGGAGAGACCTGGTAGAAATTCACCGCGGACAGCACTGCCATAGAGAATAATGCTTTCAAGTTCGTTTTCATATGCTTTTGAAACATCTTTCACGTATGACTTTAAGAGTTTTTGCGTGCCTTCCGGTAAGCCGTCGATGCTCCAGTCGACCGGTGCCATCACGTTACCGCGCCCCTCCCGCTGCCATGTCGCGGGCTGAAGGATCCGGCAAGAATCCGGCTGCCATGAGGCGATCCATCATGCCGAATGGGGGGTCCTTGCGAAGTCCGGCTGTGGTCGACAAGACCCGATATCGAAGTCGCGCGTTGCGGTCCAACGTGCTGAACACACGGTCACGGAGAAACGCAATGACCGGGTTTGCCGTATTCCAAAACAGCACCTGCTCGTCGGCCAATTTCTGCAGCATGGTCACCTGTGGCCGACGGAGGATTTCGTAGCTCCTGAGCTTGGCGGCCGAATAGTCATTCGTCGCCAGACACTCGGGCAAGAGGTCCGCCAAGGTCATCGCATCGACCATCGCCTGCATGCGCCCCTGTGAGGCATGGGGATTCATGGCATGGGCGGCATCCCCAATCAGCACCGCTCCATCTGCCACCCAGGTCGGTGTTCGCACACGCCCGGTCGGCATAAAGGCTGTGTGCTTCCAGTCCGTCAACGTACGGAATATCGGTTCACTGGACGGATCGATTTTGGTCCAGGCTTCCTGGAGCGCTGGAAGCCCCTGCGCTTTCACATGGTCATACGAACCAGCCTTGATCATATAGAACGCATACACTTTGTCTCCGGCGGCAGGAAACATCCCGAGGATGGTCTTCTTCCCTACGAAATACTTCGCTTCCTCCAGCGGAATCGCCGCGTCTAATAGCGCGATCAAGTATCCTTGCGGATAGAGATGCAGCTCCGCCGAGATCTGCAAGGCTTCCCGAACCTTTGAAAAGGCCCCATCGGCACCGACGACCACCTTGGCTTTTATAGTGAGCTCCGCATCGTCCTGCTTGGCGGTCAACCCGACGACTCGGCCTTGGTCACGCAGCAACCCCGTAAACGTCGATCGATACCGCAACGAGACGGAAGGCTCCTGCTCGATCGCGCCGAGGATGGCATGGTGCGCCACATTGGGAAGGGTGACCACGGCACGATTATAGGGTGGCGGAAGATCGCCATAGTCCACGGTACATAACCGCTCACCGCCGACCCGGCAGAAATGAAACTTATGCACCGTTCGCGTGGATTCGCTGGGCAGCTCATTCAGAAGTCCTAGCTGATCGAGCACCCGCTGCCCGTTCGGTTGCAGAATCTCGCCACGCAATCCCTGCGGTGGTCCGGGCGCCCGTTCAAGAACAATGGTTTTGATCCCCTTCTGGGCCAAGGCAAGAGCCAGGACGGCCCCGCCTCCACCGGCTCCGACGACCGCAATGTCCGTCTCCACGACCATCACTGTTCTCGCTTCCCCGGCCTACCCTATCGCCATTCATGAACACTGGGGATCGAACTAGTCCATCCACCCACGACCACATGGATCGCTTTTCATTTCCAATCCTGGAATCGTTCTTGGTCCTTCCACAGTGAGAGAAACTTTTCTCGTGCCTTCACCGTGATGGCATGGTCTCTGATGACATCCAGCCGCTCATCGTTGTAGCGATTGCCGCTGGTCGTCTGATTCATTGAGCCGTTGGTATTTACCTCGTCGTCGATGACGACCTGTTTCAGATGCATGAGCGCATCGTGTCGATTGATCTTGATGGGAATCCCCGCTTCACGCAGAGCCGACAGCGCCGTCTTCTGCTTCGGATCATTCAATCGTTGACGATCCGTGAGGACACGGACATCCACCCCGCGTTTTTTCGCCCCTACCAGCGCCTTCACCGTCAGAGGGGACGTTAATCCATAGACTGCCACAAAGATATACCGTTTGGCACGATCGTACGTCTGCACAAGATGCTCAAGCGGTCGATCGTCCGGCCCATACCACACCTCCACCGCTGAGGTCAAGGTCACATCCGGATTGGTCCGAACAGGACGACAGCGAGCAACGTCACAGAGAGTCCCCTAATGAGACACCTGCATGGCCGGGGGGCAAGATCACCTTACTCCAGCTCGAAAAGATCATGAAAATGGTCTTCCGAGGCCCCCCAGGCTTGTGGCGCATGTAGGACAAGCCATTGCCGAAGATATTGCTTCTGCTCCGGCAGGAGAAGCTGTTTGATCTGGTGAGATCGGCCTTGGAGTGGTTGCAGAAGGCTTACATGCTTGGTGACATCCAACATTGCGGTCCGGACATACATATTCGTAAAAGTAGACGGAGTTTCTTCTGTCCCCTCGCCCTGGACCCACACAGAGAGGAACTTCTCCAAGACCAGCCCAGCGCTGTCCAGCGCCGGTTCAGTGTCGTGGAACAGCTCATTCTCGGACTGGCTTAAAGGAGTCGACTCCGTGGCACGAAAGAGGAAATTCTTTTTCCACATCCCATGTATCCTGCAGGCGGCATAATGGCGACCACGCATCCCAAAGTCAAGTAAGCATGATTGCCGCTGGTTGAAAATTCGGGCCTCGGTGACGACAATCACCGCTTCATGTTCTCCACACGGGGTGAACCAGCCTTGACAAGCAACACGTCCCTTTGATACGTTCAAAAACTTCAATCTATAAGCCAACTTGGGAGAATTTGTGCAGGTCAAAATCAATGGGAAGCCTGAGGAGATCCAGGCCGGAACAGTCCTCGACTTATTGAACGTGAAGAAGATCGAGCCCCAGATGGTCGCGGTTGAGGTCAACGACAAGGTGCTGGAACGCGATGATCTTGCCACGACCCGCCTCAATGAAGGGGACCAGGTGGAGTTTCTCTTCTATATGGGGGGCGGTCGGTGAGTACATCATCGTACAAGAACATCACGGAACTCATCGGCAACACTCCGCTCGTGCGGTTGAACCGTCTTTCCAAAGATGGATCGGCGACCGATCTATGGGAAAGTCGAGTTTTTCAATCCTGGAGGCAGCGTCAAAGATCGAATCTGCCTCAACATGATCAACGAGGCGGAACGGCAAGGCAAACTGAAGCCTGGCGGAACCATCGTCGAGCCAACCAGCGGGAATACAGGTATCGGTCTGGCCCTTGTCGCTGCAGTACGCGGGTACAAGTTGATCCTCGTGATGCCTGAGAGCATGAGTATGGAACGGGCTAGCCTGCTCTCATCCTATGGGGCCCAGCTAGTCTTAACGCCGGCTTGGGAAGGCATGAAGGGTTCAATCAAAGAGGCAGAAAGTATCCTGGCACAGAACCCGTCTTACTTTATGCCGGATCAATTCTCGAACCCGGCCAACCCAGCGATCCACAAAACGACGACGGCGTTGGAAATCTGGGATGCGCTCGGAGGAAAAATCGATGCGTTCGTGGCCGCGGTCGGAACTGGTGGCACCATCACGGGCTGTGGAGAAGTCTTTAAAGAACGAAATCCACACGTTAAAGTGATTGCCGTTGAACCGGCGACCTCCCCGGTTTTGTCAGGAGGTGACCCAGGCCCCCATAAGATCCAGGGGATCGGGGCAGGCTTTATTCCAAAAGTCCTGAACCGAACCATTCTCGACCGCGTGATCACCGTGACGGACGATGAGGCGTATCAGACCGCCAAGCAATTATCGAAGAAAGAAGGGTTGCTCGTTGGAATCTCCGCTGGCGCAAACGTGTTTGCCGCACAGAAAGTTGAGGAGGAATTAGGTCCCGGCAAGAACGTCGTCACTATCCTATGTGATACGGGCGAGCGTTACATCAGCATTGAGAGTATTTTTCAAAATCTCAACGTAGAACGACGAGCGACGAAGATGGAATTCACTGAAGAGCAAATAAATCGCTATAGCCGGCATATTTTGCTGCCGGAAGTCGGCGGCAAGGGACAGAAGAAAATCGCCAAGTCTCGAATTCTTCTCGTCGGTGCCGGTGGTCTCGGCTCACCGGCTGCGCTGTATCTGGCTGCAGCAGGAGTGGGCACGATTGGGTTGATCGACAGTGATGTCGTGGATCTGACCAACCTCCAGCGCCAGATCTTCCACCATACGCCCGACGTGGGACGTCCAAAGGTGCAGTCGGGAAAAGAAAAGATCCAGGCACTGAACCCAGATGTCTCCGTTTCAATGTACGAGGAACGCCTTACGGCTGGAAATGCGCTCAAGATTATCGGTGACTATGATGTCGTCATCGATGGTGTCGATAATTTCCCGGCAAAGTTCCTCATCAACGATGCCTGCTTTTTCGCCGAGAAGCCGCTGATTCATGGAGGCATTCTCCGTTTCGACGGCCGCGTCACCACTATCATTCCAAAGAAATCGGCCTGCTATCGTTGCGTGTTCAAAGCCCCTCCTCCACCCGGCTTGGTCGCCTCCTGTCAAGAAGCTGGCGTCATCGGGGTGTTGGCGGGTATTATCGGAACGATTCAAGCGACGGAGGCGTTGAAGCTCATTCTTGGGGTCGGACGCCCGTTGACCGATCGCTTACTCGACTTCGACGCTCGTAAAACCCAATTTCGAGAGATCAGGATCCGACGTAACCCGAATTGTGCGCTCTGCGGGGAACATCCGACGATTACTGAGTTGTTCGACGATGGGGATCCATATGCCGGATGCGCCGTGCGTCCATCGACATAGAGTAACGAAGGCGGTGCCACCATGAGTAAAATGAAAGCGCTGGTTTGCCGGGAATGCGGCAAGGAATATCCGACGAAAGCGATCCATGTCTGCGAGATGTGCTTCGGCCCGCTCGAAGTGAAGTATAACTACGACGAGATCAAGAAGACCATTTCTCGTAAGAAGATCGCGGACGGCCCGCACAGCATGTGGCGCTACCTCGACCTGCTGCCGGTCGAAGGCACGAATTTCGTCGGACCGCATGCGGGGTTTACCCCCCTCGTGCGTGCCAAGAATCTCGGGGCCTATCTTGGGCTCGACGAACTCTATATCAAAAACGATACGGTGAACCACCCGACCCTTTCCTTCAAGGATCGTGTTGTCGCCGTCGCGCTGACACGCGCGCGTGAACTTGGATTTGAAACAGTCGCTTGCGCCTCCACCGGTAACTTGGCGAACTCCGTGTCTGCCCACGCGGCCTCGGCAAACTTACATTGCTACGTCTTTATTCCCGGCGACCTAGAGGCGGCAAAGGTCCTGGGCAATTTGATTTATCGACCACATGTCGTCGAGATCGAAGGCAACTACGACGATGTCAACCGGCTGTGCAGCGAGATCGCGGGCGAGCACGGATGGGCGTTCGTGAACATCAACATCCGTCCCTATTATGCCGAAGGCTCAAAGACACTTGCCTTTGAAACTGTGGAACAACTGGGATGGAAAACACCGGATCAGGTTGTCATTCCGATGGCATCCGGCTCACTGTTGACCAAGATTTGGAAAGGCCTGCATGAGATGAAGGCCTTGGGCCTCATCGATGATGTTCGCACAAAGATCAACGGCGCCCAAGCAGAAGGTTGTTCACCGATCTCCACGGCATTCAAAGCGGGACGAGATTTCTTCAAGCCGGTCAAACCGCAGACGATTGCCAAGTCTCTTGCCATCGGGAACCCAGCTGATGGCTACTATGCCCTCAAAGCCACCGCTGAAAGTCACGGAGCCATGGACATGGTGACGGACGAAGAAGTCGTCGAAGGCATCCAGTTGCTGGCCCAAACCGAAGGCATCTTCGCGGAAACGGCGGGCGGTGTCACGATCGGCGTACTCAAAAAACTCGTGAAGCAGGGAATCATCAAGAAAGACGAGGTCACAGTGGCCTACGTGACCGGTAATGGCTTAAAGACGCAGGAAGCGGTGATCGACTCGGTCGGTCGTCCGGTTCGAATTCAGCCCAGCCTGGTCGACTTTGAAAAGACATTTAAAATGGGAAAGAATGGTGGTGGTGACGCATGATTAAGGTTCGTATTCCGACTCCGCTTCGCCCCCTGACCAAGGGTCAGGGAGAGGTGGAAACCAAAGCTGCCAGTGTCCTTGAAATGATTGAGACGTTGAACAACGCCCATCCCGGCATCAAAGATCGTCTCTGCGACGAAACAGGAGAACTCCGTCGCTTCGTCAACATTTATGTGAATGAAGAAGATATTCGCTTTCTCAAGGGGAAAGAGACCTCCCTCAAGGACGGCGACGAGGTTTCCATCGTCCCAGCGATCGCGGGAGGGTAACCATGTCACACTTGCGCTTCCATATCCGTTTTCCGGAAGAGAAGATCAGGCAGCCGATTATTTATCAAATCGGTCGCGAATATAACGTCGTCACCGATGTCCGACGAGCGGACGTTCGTGAGACCACTGGCTGGGCGGACGTGGAGTTCTCAGGTGATACGGCGGAAATTGAACGGGCCATCGCTGGGCTCCGAGCCAAGGGCTGTGTCGTCGACCCAATCGAATTGAATGTCGTGGAATAATGACAGGTGAAGGGTAAGGAGCGAGGCGTAAGGGGTAAAAACGGCACGGAAATGGCGCCTGACGCCTAACGCTTCACCCCTCAACGACAGATCATGGAACTCACCGAACCAGAAATTCAACGCTATAGCCGACACATCATTCTTCAGGATGTCGGCGGCAAAGGACAACTCAAGCTCAAGCGAGCGAAGGTGCTGTTGATCGGTGCAGGCGGGTTAGGGTCTCCAGCCGGTCTGTACCTTGCCGCTGCCGGGATCGGCACGATCGGTCTCGTCGATGGAGATGTCGTCGACCTGTCGAATCTGCAACGGCAAATCATGCACTCGACCGCCACACTCGGGGAGCCGAAGGTGGAGTCGGGGCGAAAGACTCTTTCAGCCATCAATCCAGATATCACCGTCAACGCCTATCACCAGCTGGTCGATGCCGACAACATCTTGTCGCTGGTCTCGCAATACGACATCGTTCTCGACGGCTCTGATAACTTCACCACGCGTTTCCTGGTCAACGACGCCTGTTTCTTTGCTAAGAAAACACTCATCTCCGCCAGCATGTTTCGGTTTGAGGGCCAACTGACGACCATCAAGCCACACCAAGGCTATCCTTGCTACCGCTGCCTCTACCCCGAGCCTCCACCGGCCGGACTGGTGCCGAATTGCCAGGAGGCCGGAGTCCTGGGTGTTCTAGCCGGGACGATGGGTATCCTTCAGGCTTCCGAAGCCATCAAGGAAATCCTCGGCATTGGAGAAACGGTCGCCGACAAGCTTGTGATCTATGACGCGCTGGACATGAAGTTCAGAAAGGTCAGCCGACCCAAGGATCCTACCTGCCCATTGTGCGGACCCAATCCGAAAATTAAGGATCTGAGTTTGGACTACACCGTCAGCTGCACCATCTGATAACTGCGTGAAGCATCACTCGTGAAACGTGAAGCGTAAAGACTACTGTGACGGATCTGGTCATTCCCAAGACAATAATCGACGACATCATTGCCCACGCGAAGGAACTCACTCCGCATGAATGCTGTGGACTGCTGGCTGGAACCAACGGTGTCGTCAGCCACCTGTATCGCATTAAGAACATCGTCGCGATGGAAGGTGCTCACAATCTCTCCTCCTTCGATGCAGCCAAGGCCGCGCATCTCGAACGGCTCACACCGGATGAACGCGCGGAGATTGCCTTTGTCATGGACATGCAGGACTTCTCGACCGCGAAGAAGGACATGCGGAATCGAGGGCTCGACCTACGAGTCGTCTACCACTCGCATCCCCATGACCCAGCCCGCCCCTCGGTCACCGACATCAAGATCGCCAGTGACTATGAAGAAATTTGGCCCAAGATCAATCTCCCTATTCCTGCCTACCTTCTTGTTTCTCTCATGAACCCTACGCCCGATGTACGGTGCTACTGGATCAAATCGGGACAAGTCTCCCCTACTGATTTTGTGATTCGCTGACCTACCTCGTCCACATTTCTTCTCAGCCGGTGGTTGTGCTAATGTCGCCACATCGGTAATCCATGGACGGAGTGACTGCGATGCGACTCTTGCCCGCCACGCTCCTCGCGACACTGCTGCTGTTTGGACTTGCCAGCATGAGTGACGCTGAGGAGAAAAGTTTCTATAGCCCGGTCATCTACATCGACGTTGAACAGCACCGTATCCTGATTTCACAGCTTGGTGGCGTGTTCTACATCGATGTCCCCGAGGTCGCGCGACCCCACATGGAAAAGCTTCCGGTTTCTGGGTTGGTTGATTTTGTGGTTGACTGGAAAGGGGAGGATCAAATACCTATTCTCAAAACCTGGAAGGTCAAATCAGGCGAATCGACCTGCATGCATTTCAACGGAGTGGAATGCAAAGACTGATAAATATCACCGCACCATTGTCATCACGTCACGCTTCACGAACAACGCTTCTCCATTACTCTCCACTGCCGGCCATGTCGTCGATGAGGGGGCGATTGATATCGGTGCAACCGACACAGATGGTATCGAAGAGCGTGTCTGCATCTGCCACAAAATTCTTCTCGTCGGTGAGCTTATCCGCAATGACCTGGGCATAACAGGTCTCGCACAACATCATCAACCCCCGTGACACCCCGACTGTTTTTCTTCCCACGCTTCCGGCCATGCGTTCTACACCGATCCTTTCTGAAGGGCCATGAAGAAGTCTTCGGCTTCGAGATCAATTCCACATTGCGGACATTCGTACGGACTCTCTGGGGGTGGGACGCTTAATGGTGTCCGATCGAGACGGCCTCGACACACATGGTAGAACCGACCTCGTGCATGCTCGTCATCTAATGGATCATTCTCGTACAGCAAGACCATCTCTCAACCCTATCCATTTGTGAGTCTTATCGAGTATAACGACCACCTCTTTGGACTCGCAACTACCAAAAGACAGAAGGAGCTTTCTCCTCACTAGGCTTGAAATTGAGCCTCGTAGAGACCGGCATACACTCCGCCACGACTGAGCAATTCATCATGTCGCCCCTGCTCCACCAGCCTCCCGCGATCGAGTACCAGGATCCGGTCGACATCATGGAGTGTGGACAGCCGGTGCGCGATGATGAACGTGGTTCTCCCCGCCGTCAGTTCATTCAACGCCTCACGGATTTTCACCTCCGTCTCAGTATCGATATTGGAAGTCGCCTCATCAAAAATCACGATGGGCGGATCTTTCAACAGCGTCCGTGCGATTGAGACCCGTTGTTTTTGCCCGACCGACAACTTCACCCCACGTTCCCCGATCCATGTGTCGTATCCTTCCGGTAATGCCGTAATAAAGTCATGTGCTCTCGCTGCACGGGCCGCTACCTCCAGTCGATCTTGATCGGCTGCCAAATCACCGTACAGGAGGTTATTTCTGACCGTTCCATTGAACAAAAACGGCTCCTGTTGCACAAACCCGATCTGCTGCCGTAGATAGGCGATGGGAAGATCGCGGATATCAGTTCCGTCGATGGAGATCACTCCGTCGCTCACGTCATAGAACCGCATCAATAACTTTAACAGTGTGCTTTTCCCGGCCCCGCTCATCCCAACCAGAGCAACCCGCTCACCAGCCGACACCGTCACTGAGAATCCTCTCAAGACTGGAACATCCGGTCGATAATGGAACTGCACCTGATCGAATCG
This sequence comes from Nitrospira sp., assembly GCA_016715825.1. NCBI lineage: Bacteria > Pseudomonadati > Nitrospirota > Nitrospiria > Nitrospirales > Nitrospiraceae > Nitrospira > Nitrospira sp. The sequence continues at coordinate 1,248,333 of JADJXO010000001.1, forward strand.
CACCTCTCCCTGAGCACGATGGACAGGAGCCTCCGCCCCGGAACGATCGGCAACTTCTGGTATCGTATCCAACACATCGAAGACCCGCTCACTCGCCGCTAACGCATGTTGCAGCATGTGATTGACGGAATGGATCTGATTGATGGGCACATAGAACATCGCCAGATAAGATAAAAACAACACCAACTCGCCGAGCGTAAGCCGTCCTTCGATCACCTCTCCGGCCCCATGCCAGAGAATGAGCACGGTCCCGAAGGCGCCGACAAGAATCATAGCCGGTGAATAGACCGACCACAGCACCATCGCTTGGAGATTCTTGTCGCTATAGGTTTGACTCAGCCTATTGAACCTCGTCTCTTCATGCCCTTGACGCCCAAACCCCATCGTTTCCCTGATTCCTGACAAGGCATCCTGTAAGTAGCCGTTCAGTTCCGCTGCACTCTGCCTGGTCTCTCGATAGTACCCATGCACTCTTGACGTGAACCAGCTCGCGGACAGAGCGAGCACCGGAATCGGCAGGAGGGACAGAGCGGCCAGCTTCCAGTTGAGCATGAACAACAGCCCCGTGATCCCAATCAGCGTGAGCGAGGCGGTCAACATGCCCTCGAGGCCATCGATAAAGATCCGCTCGACATGTTCCGTGTCGTTGGTCACTCGCGACATAATCTCGCCCGTCGACCGATTCTCAAAATAGGTGATGGAGAGTCGCTGGAGGGCGGAAAAGATTTGGCGGCGAAGATCGTGTACGACTCGCTGTTCGAGTAGGTTGTTGAGCCGGATACGCAGGGAAGCAAAGACGTTCTTGAACACATAGGCGCCGACCAGCAGACCGATCGCCCATGGCAGCAACGACGCCTGCTTCGCTTGGATCACGTCGTCGATAATGATTTTGATGACCCAGGGAGGAACTAATTCCATTGCCGTCGCGCAAGCCGCGCAGATCAGCGTCGTGATCGCAAGACGACGGTGAGGACGGAGATATTGCAGGACACGATAGAGAGACTTCACAATCGATCAGACACGGAAGGCATCAAATCACGTTCGTAGGCTCTTTCTGCCAGTACTGCGCAAACTCGTCAAGCTGCGTGAGGGTAGACATGTCGGTCATGCGGTCCAGAAAGACTTTTCCGATCAAATGATCGACTTCGTGTTGAATACAGACGGCATAGAGACCGGTCGCTTCAAAATCCAACGCTTTCCCCTTCCGATCAAGCGCTTTGACGCGCACGAGGGACGGCCTGGTCACCTTTCCCGCAGTCCGTCGACGCTCAAACAACCTTCCCAGTTTTCAACCTGTTCAGGCCCATAGTACACGATCGAGGGATTGATGAGGACCGTCTCGGGAAATCCTCCTTCACCTTTACATCCCATGACGACCAATTGAATCGAGCGTGAGACCTGGGGCGCGGCCAACCCTATCCCCGGCTCGTCGTACATCGTGTCGAACATGTCGTCGATCAACCGCTGGATGTCCGACGACTTAATTTCTCGTGGATCGATCGGAGCGGCAATTTTCCTCAGGATCGGATTCCCGAGTTTGGCAATTTTGAGCATGGCTGCCGTTTTCGTCTTCATAACAATCTATTCGTAACATAGGCACCTTCCGACCCGCAACGTCCGGGCAGCCGCTACGAACTCCTCCTCGACCGCTTCGGTTCGGGAATCTCAAAGACCTCTCGATTGTCTTCCCACCACTCGGTCCATTCACTCGACCATGCCGCACGGTCCTGTTTAGTCGACGTTTCCCAATCGTGAGATTCCGTCTCGTGGCGTGTCAGGATCCAGAGTGATTGCAGGGCCGAGAGTGCCACAAAGCGCTCCTCATCACTGATCATTGGAATGAGAATGGGGATGACGGTCTTCTGCCGCACATATCTCGCTTCAAAGGCCGCGCTCTTTCGGACAGATGGATTCAGATCCGTCGCCATCACAGCAATAGCATCCGGCGCTTGGGCAGGATCGAGGCGAACGGCAACTCGCAAGGCATGTTCACGGACTCGCGGGATTTCGTTGGGTTCTTTGGCAGTCGCCAGAAGCGCTGGAACTCCCTGCACACCTTTCATCATCAATACCGTTTCGATCGCATTGTAGCGGATCCGCGGACTGGGCATCGTCAAGGCCTTGACTAAAACGGGGACAGACGATTCACCAAGATGGACGAACTCGCCCATGGCCCAAAATTCCTGTTTTCCCTCTAATAACGGGAGCAACGCCTCTGCACGTTGCAGCTCCTCCGGACCGAGCGGAGCCGTGTTAGGAGGAACCGACACGTCCGGAACCTCAGGATTTTCTGGTGGAGCCTCATAGGGCAGTTGAATCTGCCATACCAGTGGAGAATGGTCAGAGAATGCCTGCAGGGTCTCTGCCCCTACAAATCCGCATAGAATGATTGCAACCATGCTGAGAGTTTTGATCACGATACTTCCACTCCCTTACTCATCGTTCAAATCCCAGATTGTCATTTGGAGCCCTGCAGGAAACCCTCGACACCTGATAGGACGAAGAACCGGTAGGCTAGCGCAGATTAGCGCACTCGTTCCACAAGCAGGAGAGGTTAGTCTATCAGATCATCCGTCGCGCGCAGATGTCTCCTAACTCTGACCTTTTCATGATGCTTACGAACCAGCTGCTGGCGAATCACATCCCGGTTTTCGGCCACGATCCGGACCAGGCGATCCATATCTTCAGCGTGGTCCCTGACCAGTTCGGACAGCTTTTGCATCTGCTCTTCCAACCGTTCCAACCGCCCTGCAATATTGGTCCCACCCTCGGCAGATTTCGCCACGACCTTCGTCGGTCGTTTCATCGGATTTTGGGGGAGGGCAGCGACAACCACATCTCGCTTCATGCTGACTCCTTTACTCCGTGCTCTAGATGTTTGATCAACCTGCCGACCGTTCAGCCTAGGGCTAGTATTATCCGCAGGCCGGAGGAAGTCAACGATTCCGCTTCCTTTCTATTTCACGGTCGTCCTGCTAGAATCCGGTCTGTGAAGAACATTTTCACGATGGTCCTGGCCGGTGGGAAAGGCGAGCGCCTGTTTCCTCTCACAGACCAACGTGCAAAACCCGCCGTCCCCTTCGGGGGGAAGTACCGCATCATCGATTTCACGCTGAGCAATTGTATCAATTCTGGGCTCCGCAAGATCGTCGTGCTGATCCAGTACAAATCGCACTCGCTCGATCGCCATATCCGAGTTGGCTGGAATGTGCTCAACGCTGAACTCGGCGAATACATCGCATCCGTCCCTCCGCAGCAACGGATCAGCGAAGACTGGTACCGGGGGACAGCCGACGCCGTGTATCAGAATATGTTCCTGATCGACGGCGAGAATCCGCAGTATCTGCTGATCTTGGCCGGTGACCATATTTACAAAATGAACTATGCGGAGATGTTCCATTGGCTCATCGCCAAAAGCGCGGATGTGGTGGTTGGAGCCATCGATATCCCGGTCCAGGACGCCACCCGATTTGGCGTCATCGCCGTCGACGAAGACTACCGGATTACCCGGTTCGATGAGAAACCTGCGAACCCTATCCCCCTACCCAACGATCCGACCCATGCCTTCGCCTCGATGGGGATCTACCTCTTCCGCACCCAAGCGCTTCGCGAATATCTGATCGCCGACGCGCAGGAAGGCACGGCTCATGACTTTGGGAAGAACATCATCCCCCGCATGATCGAACAGAAACGGGTGTATGCCTTCAAGTTTCAGGATGCCAATAGAAAGGCCGTCCAATATTGGCGTGACATTGGCACGCTGGACGCTTACTGGGAAGCCAACATGGATTTGGTCGCCGTCGATCCCCAGTTCAATCTCTACGATGCAGACTGGCCGATCCGAACCTATCAAGGACAGTTTCCTCCTGCCAAATTCGTCTTTGCCCAGGATTACCAGGGTGGTCGCATGGGGGTGGCTCTCGATTCGGTCGTCTGTGGCGGTTGCATCGTCTCGGGCGGACGTGTGCAGAATTCGATTCTCTCTCCGAACGTCCGGGTGCAAGATCATGCGGACGTTCGGGAGTCCATCATCATGGAAAACGTCACGATCGGTGAACACAGCCGAATCAGGCGCGCGATCATCGATAAGGATGTGACAATCCCCCCTCACACTGAAATCGGATACAATAGAGAGGCCGATGCCCAGCGCTTTACCGTCACCGACTCCGGCCTCGTAGTGATCTCAAAGGGAATGAAACTGCATGCCGCCGTCGATTCATCCGGTTGATCTGATCACCGCCCTTCGCCACAAGCATCTCACCCCAGCCATCGTGTTTCTCACCTCCCGTCGAGCCTGTGATGAAGCCATGGAGGCCTTCGACCACGCCGACGTCGTGCTTCCGCCGGTCCGGCAGGAGGCGATCGGCGTTGCGCTCGAACGAGTCATCACCCAGTACCCGAGTATTGCCGAGCATCCTCTCATTCCCATCGTACAGCGGATCGGCGTGGCTGCCCATCATGCCGGGCACCTTCCCTCCTGGAAAATCGCGATCGAAGAGCTGATGCGACAAGGCCATCTCGATGCCGTATTCGCCACCACCACGCTGGCGGCAGGTGTCGATTTTCCAGCGCGAACGGTGGTGATCACTCAATCCAGCATTCGCAAGTCTCGCGACTTCACTGACCTGACGATCGGCGAAGTCCAACAGATCGCCGGTCGGGCCGGGCGCCGGGGGAAAGATCACGTGGGGTTTGCGGTGATCACGCCCTCTCCCTATATCGACCTCACCGTCCTCACTAAAGGACTGACGGGGCAACCGGAAGCGATCGACAGCCAATTTACCATCAGCTATCCAATGGTGCTCAACCTCCTCAAAGCCCATCCGCACGAGCACATTCACGGCATCCTGGCGAAGAGCTTCGCGCAATTCCAACTCAACCAACGTGCCGAGCTTATTGAAAAGAAATTGGACCTGGTTCAGACGCAATTGGCACCGTTTGGCCCTCGGCAATGCACCGATTGGATCACACAATGGCAAACGTTTGATCATGTGAGGAAGCGACGCCCTGCCCGACATCAGACTCATCGCTCGGAGTCGCCTGAGATCGCCGCGCGATTGCCGTTTCTCACCCCCGGCCGAGTAGTGGGACTTCACCGAGGGCGTGGAATCGTCCTTAGGCAATACCGGAGCAAAGGCCAGAAGAACTCCATGCTGACCATGTTGCGGCCTGATGGCGCTGTGACTGAGTGCCCGGTCACGAGCGTGCAAGAAGTCTACGATCGCACCTACGACTGTGTGGAGAGTCCGGCCTATCCCTGGTGCTCGACAGACACTTTTGATCGGCTCAGCGAACAGTTAGAGGACCTTCCGCCACGACTCCCCATCCTCCCGATTTTGGCCTCTCAACCAGTGGAACCCCTTCCGGATGCGATCGTGCAATCGTTGGGCGATTTTCCCTGCCCGACCTGTTCATCACGCCCAGCTTGTCAAAAAGATTTTCTCACCGCTTCTCGACTTCGCCAAGAACAGCATCGGCATACGAAGTCCATTCAAGCGCTGCGAACCAGTTTATGGCATCGCTTTCAAGAACGCGTCGAAGTGCTGCAGACTTTTGGATATTTGACGTCAACCGCTCAACTGACGGCAGATGGAGAATGGGCACGACTGATTCGTATCGATCACTCGCTCTTGATCACAGAGCTCATTCGAGCTGAGGCGTTCACCGGCGCGGACCCGTCGCTCCTCACCGGCATCATGGCCAGTTTGGCCCACGACGATGATCGCCCGGGAGCGTTTCCACGCATTAGTCCAGACTTAAGTTCCCTGCTGAGGCAGGTTCGCAAGCTCGCAGAGAATCTGACGCCACACGAGGATCCTCCGCTTCTCCGCGCCGATGTCGCGGCCTTGGCGGAACGGTGGATCGCTGAGCCGACCCTCACATGGATCGGGCTCTGCCGGCTTACCACCATGGCGGAAGGGGATATTTACAGACTCCTGGCCAGAACGATCGAATACCTCTCACAATTACAGACACTCAAAGCGACCCATCCCGGCTTGGCAGATTCTGCGGCACAAGCACTCGCGCTGATCCGGCGTGGAGTCTTGGAGGAGCTCCCATGAACGCGTATCTTGTCATTCGTGAATCGTCGTACGTAAGCAACTCCCAGCCTCCTCTCCTCCCCGTACGCTTCACACTTCACGCTTCACGAGAGAAACATGACCACCGATGAACTTGAACGACTCCTCGCGCAGCAGCCGGTAGCGGTGCTCCATCGTTTGGCCCGCGGCCGTGTGCAGCGACACTTTCGCGCCGGCAAGCGACGCCTGATCGAGTTGCTGCTGCAACACTCAGGTCACAATCGCGCCGGTCTCGGAATCTGATCTTCAGGCTCTGCTGGAGGAACGACAAGCTCCATCAGAACCGAGCGGACGACGCATGCCAGCCCCTCCATCGATCACCCGAAAAAGATGCAGACGCAGCCTCCACCTCCACCGTCACACGAGCCCTCCATCTCACTTGCGAGTTGGCTGGAAGGCATCGGCGTGCCGACTCCGCAGCCGTTCATACCGGATCCGTGGCAGACTGAAGCTCTGTCTGCGGTGAGTGAAACCGACGTCGTGATCAGCGTGCCGACGGGAAGCGGCAAGACCTACGTCGCCATCGATGCAGCTCGCCGCGCCATGGCGGACAATCGTACCGTTATCTACACCTCCCCACTCAAGGCCCTCTCCAACACAAAATATACGGAGTTCTCTCGGCTGTTTGGAAAAGATACGGTCGGCATTTTGACCGGCGACCGTCAAGAAAACAGCCAGGCCCCGCTGCTGATCATGACAACGGAAATTCTCCGCAATCTGCTCTACGATGCAGCCGGCGGAGAAATCGATGTCAGATTGGATACGCTGGGACTGGTCATTTTGGATGAGTCGCAGTATCTGGCCGATCCTGAGCGCGGCGTCGTGTGGGAGGAGACCATCATCTTTTGCCCGTCACAGGCCAGACTCCTGTTGCTCTCCGCTTCGATCGGGAATCCGCAAGACATTGCCGATTGGCTGACCTCGATCCGGCCCACCGCCTGTCGCTTGGTACGGCATAGCAAGCGCACCGTCCCGCTCAGGGCCGGCTATCTCCATCCCAACGGAAAATTATCTCCGCTGTTCAGAACGGTGGAGATCCCGTATGGACACCCCCATCAAATCCATCCTGAAGCCAAGCGGCTCTTCGTTGAGTACGAAGAAGAAACCCTCCCCTCAGGACGGCCGAGACGATAGCTTGTGCGATTGGGTTGCTAGAAGTTCAGCGTGAGCCCGGCAGTCAGCCCATGGCGGAGGGATTGCATTTCAGTCAGTGGAAACGAACTGGATCGTCCGTTCGCCGCGTGACTTTCCCATGTTCCGTCGATCATGCGGTTCCACCAGACCCGATAGCCCGCCTGTACCGCGAGGTACTTTGTCACATACAGCTTCGCCCCGATATCGGCATCGGCTCCAAATCCCACTCCCATCATGGTGAAGCTCCGGATCTTGAAGCTCACCGGTCACGACCCGTAGATGGTGGGTATCCTCATTCGTAAAAAGATTGATCGGCTTCAGGACCGCCGAGCCATGGCCACTCAGCCACCGAGTCACGTGATATTCTCCCTGCACACCGGTCCGAAGCGAATACCAGGGACTGGTGTTTGAGATGGCAAGGACGGCATTGCTCACCGGCGCCCCACCGGGGGCGCAGAGGGGATCGACCCCAGGACTGATAGGATCCAAATCGACAGCGGTTCCCGCTGCCGAACAATGGATCTGCCGAACGCCGTAGGCCTCATGTTTCTGACGCCAATATTGGAATCCGACGAAGCCGTCGACGGTTCCACGGCCATTAGGAAGGTTGGTCAGTCGCGTTCCCACATCGGCATTCACATACCACAGGCTTGCCCCATCAATGTCGCTATGCGTTCGCAAGGACGGGCTCCCCCTGTCCGGTGAGAGAAAATCATCGTCGACCAACCGACCGCCGCCGATGCCGGCGCCACCGACATTCAGCCGTCCGAAAAAACGTGGCCCGACGGACAGTTTCGCGGTGAACTCCACGACATTGACGGAATGATCGGTGTATATCAGTCTTGACGTGGGGTTCCCTAGAGGAAACGAGGTTGACGCATCATGACTCCAGCGCGTATCACCGACACTGATCCAGGTGCCAAGACCAAGCTCTACTTTCACCCGCTTGTTGGGCGACACTTCCTCCGTAAAACCACGCGAGACAGGGGCAAACGCCAAGATAACCACGAGCAGGAATGAGACGATCAGATTCAGGGGTTTCATTTCGATTACCGTTGAAGGATCATACCCGAGACAACACCTTCTGGATAGATCTTTCCGGCTTTTTTGCCTGGTCGTATCTGGGATCGATGCAAAAAGTAAAGGCCACCTCGATCTGAGATCGAGGTGGCCTTTACCACAACTACGAACTTAATATCGACTTAACTCTGCGTCCTGAAAGCTCTCCCGGCCCCAAATGCCCAGTCCCACCAATGCCATGCCAAGCAGAAGGACAGAAGCCGGCTCAGGAACACTTAGCTCCGCATCAAATGAAGTGAGCCGATTGCCCGCCGTGTGCGTAATCGTAATCACCTGCGTGAGGGAAAAAGGCCCTGCCCCTCCACCAAGCCCGGTCCTGGCATTGGCGAAAGGAGAGTTGGTGATTGCACCAGAGTTAGTCAGTGAATTGGTCTGGGCAAACAGGGCATTTCCTGGGTCCCAGAACGTTTGATAGCTTATCGATCCTCCGGCTGTCGTGGTCCCCCCGATGCTCGCATTAAAGGCTTCGTTCGGGACCGTCGTGAACCCTTGCTGACTCAAGCTGATGACAAGTGTCCCACCTGCACCACCGGATTGGTTGATGCTATTCAAATCCATGAAGGGCTGGCTCGGAGAGCCCATCTGAGGGAAGGACACGCCGGTAGTCACGTTAAGATTGAAGTTTCCTACAGCCCCAGTAAACACAATGGCTC